>DATNBZ010000072.1:0-10818 GCA_035607285.1 Blastocatellia bacterium
ACGATGGCTTGCAGGTCGGTGTCGGCGAATCGCACCCTGATCTTGTGATGGAATCTGAAGTCTGATTTCACGGAGCAGAATGATGCCCTAAACGTGGATTGATTATCAAATGAACCGCGAAACCTCGTTCGATTGATCCGCTACACGATCACTTTTGTTCTGTGCTATGCTGGGCCGCGCTCGGCTCGAGCAACTTCCTTCAGGAGGCATTCCGGTGATCGTTCCTCTCAATGAATACGACTTTCTCAAGCGGGCGCTGGTCGCGCATTCAAGCAAAGAAGCCATAGTTTGCGGCGATGTAAGACTGACATATCGACAGTTCGGCGAGCGCGTAAACCGCTGGGCAAACCTGATGAGCAGTCTCGGAATTCAGAAGGGCGAGCGAGTCGCGATTCTTTCCCAGAACTGCCATCGCGTTCTCGAAGCCTTTTTTGGCACGCCTCTTTTGGGGTCAATACTGATGCCGCTGAACTTCAGGCTGGTCCCTGATGACTTTGATTACATACTCAATCACGGCGGAGCGAAGGTCCTCATTGTCGAAGAGGGACTGACGCACTTGATCGATCCGATTCGCGATAAGCTGGAAACCGTCGAGCACTTCATCCTGGCGAGCGATTCCAGCGCGGCCGATATGAGTTCGAACGAGAACTGGCTCGACTACGAATCGTTGCTGTCGCGGGCTTCGGTTGAGCCGCCGGCCGCGGTCGAGATAGATGAGAACGAGGCTTCGGCGTTGCTCTACACCTCGGGCACTACCGGCAGGCCGAAGGGCGTAATGCTCACGCACAGGAATCTCTACATAAACGCGATGAATTCGATCTGCGAATTCGGGATTCACGAACGCGATGTTTATCTGCACACGCTCGCGCAGTTTCACTGCAACGGTTGGGGAGTCGGCTATGCGGTGACCGGGATGGGCGGGACTCACGTGATCATCAAAAAGTTCGAAGCGGCCGCGTTCTTTGAGCTTGTTACTCGTGAACAAGTGAGCTTCGCGTGCATGCCTCCGACGATGATCAACATGGCTTTGAATCATGAGCTTGATGCGGACGCACTCCGCCGTTTGCCGCGAAACGTACGAGTGGGGACGGCGGGTTCAGCTCCGCCGCTTGCGACTATTCAAGGCGCGCAGGAGAACTTTGGATGGAAGGTCATTCAAATCTACGGGCTGACCGAAACCGCTCCCTTCTTGACGGTGTCGAAGATCACGCCGCATATGGACCAGTGGCCCGACGAACAAAAACTGCGCGTGCAGGCGAAGACGGGCTACCCGATGATCGGCGTCGATATTCGAGTGGTGGCCGATGAAGGCCACGACGTAAAGCCGGACAGCGGCGAGGTCGGCGAAGTGATCACTCGCGCCAACGTAGTGATGAAGGGTTACTGGCGCCAGCCGGAAGCGACGGACGCGGTGATCGTCGACGGCTGGTTTCACACCGGCGATATGGCCTTGCTCGACAGTGAAGGATTTATCGAAGTCGTCGATCGCAAGAAAGACCTGATCATCTCGGGAGGCGAGAACATTTCTTCAATCGAAGTGGAAGGACTGCTCTACAAACATCCGGCCGTGCTTGAAGCAGCGGTCATTGCGGCTCCGGACGAGCGCTGGGGCGAAGTGCCTTATGCGATAGTCGTGCTGAAACCGGGAGCCGCCGCTACTGAATCCGAGCTCGCCGATTTCTGTCGCGAACGTCTCGCGCATTACAAGTGTCCGAAGCGCGTCGACTTCATCGATGTGCTTCCGCGCACCGCAACGGGCAAAATTCAAAAGAACGTTTTGCGAGAGCGTTTCTGGAAGGGTAAAGCGAAACTCGTGGGATGATGCGTGATGCGTGATGCGTGAAACGTGAAGCGTGATGCGTGATCCGTGATGCGTGATGCGTGAAACGTGATGCGTGAAACGTGATGCGTGAAACGTGATGCGTGAAACGTGATGCGTGAAACGGGATGCGTGAAACGTGAAAGGGTATTGACTATCACGAATCACGCATCACGTTTCACGTTTTACTCTTCATCCTCAAAACCTGAACACAACTCCGCCGGATACAAGCACGTTGTGCTGCTTGTCACCGATCACGTTGATGTTGAACCTCGGAGTGCCGGAATAAAAATCACGCACCTCGCCACGGACGCTGAAAAACGGCATTACTTTCCAATCCACGCCGGCCCCGAAATCAACGGCTCCACGAGTCGCCGACTGATCTCCAGTGTTGGGCTGCCCATTAGCTAAAGACGAGCCCGAGTGAAATCGCGCAATGCCCGCGCCGACGAACCCATACGGCGATATGGGCGCAACCGGCAGGACTTTTAGTTTGAGTCCCGGCGTCAGGAAGAAGGAAGAATAATCGCTCGGCGAGAATGGGTTCGAGGATGTAAGGCCGGTGTTGGGCGTGCCCGCGAACGGAACTTCAACGTAGAGCGCGGCGAGGTGCGCGTTGAAAACCCGCGCCGCAAAGTTCACCTCATAGGCAAACCCGGTGTCAGCCTTAATCGTACCTACCGCCGGCAAATCGTGATCTCCGCTCTTGAGAGCGCCAGCCGACAGACCCAGTTCAAACTGCTGGGCGCTCGCAGTTCCGGTGCTCGAAACCAGGAGAGCCAGGAATCCGATAACTATGACTGAGAACTTCATTCGACAATCTCCTAATCAATCATTTATGAAGAGACGTGACTCTCGCTTGTCAAAGTCAGCGGTTTGCCATTCCTGACTTGTACTGGATTGTGCGATGGAATCAAGGAATTCCGCCGTGGGCGCGCGCCGTCTCGCCGGGAATTTCGAAGGCGAGCGCGGACCCGACAGATGCACGAATGAAGTCGGGCCGCGCTGCCACTCGCAAGTGATACCGTGATGGGAACGCTCTCGTGGCGCACCGGCGTCAGCGAGGCCGATCGAATCGCTCCTATTTGGGTTCTTAGTCAGTTTTGAAAACCGCCGGCCTTCCATGCTTCGAAGTCGGAGTCGAACTTCTTTATCTTGTCGTCGTCCCAACCGCCGGGCGGCATACTTTGGGAGTCGATCGCGCCTTTGATTTGGCCGTAGTATTTCTGAACGTCGCTCTTACTCCACAGGTCCAACGTAAAACCACCGGTGTGGTCCGGATCCTTCATTGAATTGCGATCGTCCTCACTGAAGTATGGTTTGATGTTCGCTTCAAATCCTGTTGCCATTTTTGTCCTCCTGTTACCTTCCAAATCGGAATGCTATCAGAAAGCCCGGAATCGTCTGAACCTCGAAAAGCGTCCCGGTCAGCGTCCAATCGGCTTCAAGGTTTCTTGAGGCCAGCCTTAAAGAAAAGAGTGCTGTAGTCAGTGCGCCATCCCTTTTTGTTCGTTGAGAGGCTCCCAAAATTCGGAGTTATCGCCGAGATCCGATGACAGGCGATGCAACTCGACTTTCCAAGATCCGCATCAGCGATAGTAGTCTCAGGACCCTGATCGAGGGGCCCCGGTTTGGGCGGCGGTTGGGTGGGCTTTGGCGCCGGCGAAAGTCCTGCGGCGCCGCCGCCGTCCTTCATCTGCTGATATGTTTCCATCGTAGTGTTGGCGAGGACTCTTGGTCTGGGCTGCCCGGACGGAAGAACGGCCTGCGATTTCGGATCCGGATTCGCCGGTTCCCTCGGCCACTGCACGCTTATCAACTCGTAGTTTCTCCAGACGGATCGCGGAAACCTGGCTTCGATCATTTTGTGCATGGCGTCGTTGATCAACTTGCCGTCCGCGTCATCCGATGATGTCTGTTTCACTCGAACAACCTGCACCGGCACGTTTCTTTGCGTTGGAGAGGCCGGCGGAGTCAGATAACTCGGCTTGTAATTGGAAGGCGCATCGGGGTTGAAAAAATTCCATGTTCTTCCCTTGCCCGGATCTCCTTCCATGGGAGCGTTGTCCTTGTGTTCGAAGGTCGCCCAAACCCATTGCGGAGAATGGGGCGTCTTCTTGATGATGTGCATTCCCACCAGCGCTACGTCGTGGTCCTTCCAGGTACGGCTCGGCGGATCGTATACCTTCGCGTGCGCCACCTTGTAATTCTGTTCGAAATAGTCTCGACGCGCGGGCGGAATAATTCGCCACGCGGCTTTGACCTCAATGGCGCCCACATCACCGAACTCACTCTTTTCCGAAGGCAGGTTGATTCCGTCCGGACCCGTCACGGCTTTCAAGAGGCCTTCCTTGTGCCACAAGTCGTTCTTCAGAATATATCCAAACTCGTCCTTGTTGATTCTGATATCGTATCGGACCACCTCACCATCCTGGTCGGTCAACCAGTTGTGATCCGATTGAAGATCAGCCTTCAAAAGAATTTCCGGCATCACCGCGGTGTTGAGTTGCAGCTCTTGAGGTTTGTTGGTTCCCCACGCAGTCGGTTGCGTATCGCCGAATACCTCGAAAGCGCTCTTATAGGATTGCCAAACCACGTCGGAATAGTCGCTCGGATCGCCGAAAGGTTTTGCCGGATCGGGTTCGCCCGCCGATCTTGCCGGCCAGTTCAGCGCGACAAAAAGTTGCCAGCCGTAACAATCAAAGCAAGGCTGGCAACAGCCGTTTGAGTTCGGGCAGTCAGGCGCGTACTTACACTTGGTGTTGTCCTCCAGACTCACGTCAATGGGTAAGATAGTGGGATCGAGCACGGGGGCGGGCGGGCCGAACCGGTCGAGGCATTGACACAGCCTTTTGAGATCGTCATCAAGAGAGGCAGGGGCGCCGGCTTTCATTGCCTGAGGGGCCGGAGAATTATTCGCCGGAGGACTTGCAGGTTGACAACTCGTCGAGATGACGACTAAGGCGAAAGCGATTCCGAACGCAATTCTTGACGTCGAGCGGTTCATAGCTGCCTCCCTATTTGCGCGAGCTCGCGCGGGTAGTTGGACAGTATCACTGCATCTGTCAATTTGGATGTCCGACAAACTTCAGTTTGTCGTTGTGCCATCTGATTTCGACAAACTGAAGTTTGTCGGACATCCAAAGCAAGACACCGTTTACGGGCAAGGAGGACCAGGGTCGGTCTCTGTTTGTGGACAGCAATCGTCTATCCAGGATTCGAACTTGTCTATCTTATCCTGAGGCCAGGGCCGGTCTCCCTTGGGCATTCCCTTGGTCGGGTCCGTCACTCTAAGTTTGAGTTGCGCCAGGATGCCCCTTGCCCGAGCCTTTACGTTCGCGTAATCGCTCAGGTCCAGTCCCCTCGCCCTCATACAACCAACATCCATTTGAGTGAAGTAGCCCTCAATCTCGTTATCCCACGTGATTCGATCCGGCATAACATACCTCCTGAATTTGTGGAATCTACCACAGCCTTTTGGCCGAGGCAACGAAGTTCCAGGGCTTGCGACATAACTTCCAAACCATTATCGAGAACTCAGGCCGATAAACTCAAAGGAGGTCTCCTTACTGGTCGAGCCGATGAGCGATCTCAACCGCGAGATGTTCGGGGGTCCGCTCGCCTGTTTGTACAACGAAGTCTGCTTTGGCGTAACCGGCGCGCCTTCGTTCAAGTAGTTCTCGCATCGTGGCTTCATCGCCAAGCAACGGCCGCGACTGATCCCCGCCAATTCTGTTAAGGCAAACCTCGAGCGGGCAGTCGAGCCACACCGTCCGTCCAATCGTTCGGAGGAGCGTCCGGTTCTCATCCGATACGTAAGCGCCGCCACCCAGCGCGATCACCGCGCGAGCCCGGTCGCTGCACGCGCGAATGGCTTCGTGTTCGAAACGGCGAAACTCCGCTTCGCCGAGTTCGGCGAAGATTGCTTGAACGGTTTTGCCCGCTCGGGCTTCGATCAGTTCGTCCATATCGAAAAAGTCATATCCGAGGTGTACGGCAAGCGTTCGACCGACTGTCGTCTTGCCCGCGCCCATGAAGCCGACGAGAAAGATCGGTGCGTCCTTATCAGGAGTAAGAGGTATGGCGTGATTCATCGACTCTCGAGCCCGCTCGGTTTCAACCGCGCCGTCGGGCGAGGTCAACCTGGCCAGCGAGGCGTAGAACTCGGGGAATGAAACGCTCGCGCAATCGGCGCCTGAGATTTCGGTTGTTCCCGCTGCCATCAGGCCGGCGATCGAGAACGCCATCGCGATTCTGTGATCGCCGGCGCTATTAACTCGCCCGCCTATAAGCCGCTGCGGTCCGCTGATCGAGAAGCCGTCTTCACTTTCTTCAATCTCGCCGCCGAGCGCTCGTATGCCATCGGCCACCGTACGTATGCGATCGCTTTCTTTGATGCGCAGCTCCTTTGCGTCGCGCACTTCGATTCGCCCTTCGACCTGTGTCGCGATCACGGCCAGCATCGGAATCTCATCGAGGATGTTGGGAATGATCGAACCCGAGAGGATTAGTCCCGGCGATTCAGTGACGAGCTGAGCGCTCGTTATCACGAGGTCGCCGATCAGCTCGCCGTGTTGCACTCGCACGTTTTGGCGTTCGATCTGGGCGCCAAGTTCGGCCAAAACCTCAAGAAAGCCGGTACGTGTCGGATTGAGATTTACGTTCTCGATAACCAGCTTCGAGCCGGGCAACAGCGTTGCGGCAGCGATAAAGAACGCCGCGGACGAGAGGTCGCCAGGCACTCGATAGTCGATAGCATTCAACTCTTGCCGGCCTTCGATTGAGAGCGCGCCGGGAGCGCCGGCATCCGCGCTTTCAAAGTCAACTGATGCGCCCATCTCCTTTAGCATCAACTCGGTGTGATCGCGCGAAAGCGTCGGTTCAGAATAGCTTGTACGGCCTTCGGCTAAGAGCCCGGCAAGCAGGACGCAGGTTTTGACTTGAGCGCTTGCAACCGAGCTCGCGTAGTTTATAGCCCTCAGCTCTTGACCGCGTATCGTAAGCGGCGGAAAGTTCCCATCCACCGCCTCGATTTGACCGCCCATCAAGCTCAGTGGCTTAACAATTCGGGCCATCGGTCTGCGGCGCAGGCTGGCATCGCCGTCAATCCGAGATGTGAATCGTTGCGCCGCGAGCAGCCCGCTGAGCATTCTTATTGTTGACCCCGAGTTACCTGCGTCTAAATCAACGACTTCGGCCGGCGCGCGGTATCCGAACAACCCGCGGCCGTGAATGAGTAGTTCGGAACCGTTATCCTGGACCGTTATTCCGAGATTACGAATGCAATCGAGTGTCGCTCCGACATCGGCGCTGGACGCCAGACCCGAGACTGTGGAGGTCCCGTTTGCGATGGAAGCCAGCATCGCTATTCGGTGTGAGATTGACTTGTCCCCGGGGACTGCGAGTGACCCTTCCACGCGCGCGGGGCCCTTGATTCTCATCGATCTTGACATCGCAACTTTCCGTATGTTACACAATGACGCGCCTTGAGACCACCTTGCTTGTTACAGTGCGCGGTTTGACCGGCGGTTGGAAACGTTCAGACGAAAGGCATCCCGCGAGCCGATGACAGAGACCATCGAGCTTTCAATCAATAGCAAACTTGAGTTTGTTGACCTGGTGGCATCGGTTACCAAGAGCGTTACAGCCAAGATGGGATTTAGCGAGGATGACGCAAGCTGGATCGAACTTGCGGTGCACGAGGCGGTCGTTAATGCGATCATGCACGGCAACAGAAACGTCGCCGACAAGCAGGTGGACGTTCGATTTGTTACCGAAGACGAAGCGCTCACGGTGTACGTCAGGGATCACGGAGCGGGGTTTGACCCGGCGCACTTGCCCGATCCAACCGACTCGGATCATCTGCTGAACCCGAGCGGCCGGGGTATTTTTTACATGCGCACTTTCATGGATGAGGTTGAGCATTCGATTCATCCGGAGGGCGGGAGTTTAGTGCGAATGACAAAGCAAAAGCGCTGAAATCAGATACTTAAATCTGTAGCGACTGAAAAGGAGACGTGCGATGGCAAATCTTAATATCAAAGACCGTCAGGCGGGCGAGGTCACCATACTGGATCTTTCCGGCAAGATCACCATTGGTGAAGGAAGCGTGCAATTGCGCGAAGCCGTCCGTCGCCAACTCGACGAGGGGCACAAAAAGATACTGCTCAATCTTGGCGATGTGTCGTATGTGGACAGCTCGGGGATCGGCGAACTGGTCAGCTCTTATACCACGACGAACCACAACGGAGGACAGTTGAAGCTTCTGAATCAGACCAAGAAGATTCACGACCTGCTGACTATCACCAAGCTGCTCACGGTGTTTGAGTCGTTCGATAATGAAGAAGCTGCCGTAGCCAGTTTCAAGTAGACCAGTTTCAAGTAGAACAGATCAAGCCCTGCCTAAGGGCAAACGATGTTGAAGCTGTTAAGGGCGCGCGCCTCTACCCGGGTAGAAGCTGGCGCCCTTTCCCATCTGGAGTCCATGTTCACACTCAGGCTCATATTCAGGCCCAATATGTTGCGCCTATTCGTGATCGTAACCGCACTGGCGTTGACCGCCCGCGCGCAGCAGCCTGCCCAATCACCAAAAACCTGGGCGGTTGTCGTCGGCGTATCAAAGTATCAAAAACTACCGGGTGGTCAGCAGCTTCAGTTCGCCGATCGCGACGCCGCTTTGTTTGCAGAGGCAATCGAGAAGCGCGGAGTGAGTGCGCAAAACGTCCGATTGATAACCGGCGCCGAAGCGACCGCCGCCGCGATCAAATCCGCGATCGGCAATTGGCTGGCGAGATCCGCTTCCGAGTCTGACACGGCCATCATTTTCTTTTCCGGCCATGGTTTTATCGAGCGCGAGTTCGGCGAATCCTATCTTCTCGGGTACGACGGGGATCCGAAAGATTCCTATGGAACCGCATTATCAGTCAGCGAACTCGGTCAGGCGCTGAGCCGGCGGGTTCGCGCAGGTCGCGTGCTGGTTATTGCCGATGCGGTGCGACGAGATTTCTTCGATCCCGATACCGATTCAAGCTCGGCAAGATTTTTCGAGCAGGCGTTTGAACAACTGACGGTTTCGCGTCCGGGAATGTCGGCGATTATCGGCAGCGGGCCCGGCGAATTCTCTCGCGAGGGACAGCGATGGGGAGGTCACGGCGCGTTTACAAAGCACCTGGCCGACGTGTTGATCGATGGAGCCGATACAAGCGGCAATGTAATCGCTACCACCGATGATCTTTTCGATTTGTTGAAGGCGCGACTTGCGGAAGACACCTCGAACAAACAGCATCCCTGGCGAAGCGGGATCTCGCTTGCCCAGATCGGTGTTGCGAGAGAGCGCCCGCCTGTTTCCACAACAAGCGATCATCAGCCTTCAGGAACAGCCGCGCCGAAGCCCGTCGCCGAGTCGAAGCCTCCCGAGTCCAAAGCGCCAGAACCCAAATCGGCTGAACCAAAGGAGCATGATGTATCTCGCGCGGTTGCCGAGCAAAAACCGGCGGCGCCTCTCGTGACGAATCAACCGAAGGTCAATCCTGCGACGACCTCGAAAAAAGCTGACGCGCCGGCTGCTTCCGTGGCTCGCGAATCGAAAGCAGAAACGAGCCCAAAAGACAACGGCGGTAAACCATCAGGCCCGATTTCCAGTACCGTTAAACCGCCCGTCAAGCCGGCCGAAACTCCAATCGCGGCTGGTCCAAAACCGGTACCGACGCCGGCGAAATCCTCTTCGCCACGTGGTGTAACTCCGCCGGCTTCGGGGAGCATAAGTGCAACTCAGCCGGCGACGACAGCGAATCGCGAATCGATTCCGGCTGAAGTGACGACTTCCGCGATCCCGCCGCCGCCAAAACCTTCGGTGAATCCACCTAACATCGCGGCCGTTTCATCAGAACGCGCGAACGCTCAGCCTGAGACTCTCTGGGTTTCGGTTCCTGTATCGCGGCCGGAAGGCGCGCCCTCGCCGTTGGTTCTGCAAGTCGAAGCCGCGATCGCGTCGAAGAACTTGCTCGAGCCGAAAAACGCAAGCGCGTGGGACATATACTCGAGGTTGGCTTCGGATCCGGGCGCGGCGGCGGATGCGGCGCGGTTAAAACCGTTGCTTGCCGAAGCGCTGGTCAACCAGGGAAGACTGATCGTCAGCGGTGACGTTCGCAGCGATAACATCTCCGACAAGGTCGACGAGTTCAAGCGCGCAGGGCAGATGCTCGTGCGAGCACGCGCGCTCGCGCCGGACAACGGAAATCTTGCCGCGCTCGAAAAGCTCAGCGCGTCTGAAGCGTTAATATCATTACAGTTCTATGACGAAGCGGAACGCGCGCTGACTCAGCTTCAGAGTGCGAAGCTTGCTTCGGTCGAGAATGCGCTTGGGCTGGTTTATCAGGGCAAGCTCGACGCGTTTCGTGCCGAACGCGCGTTCAAGCGCGCAATCGAGCTTGACGGCAAGTGGGCGTCGCCGCATTACAACCTCGCGTTGCTTTATCGGGGCCAGCAGAATGCAGACTCGTTGTCGGAGCTTGAAGCAGCCGCCGCGCTTGACGACAAGAATGTTAATCTGGTTGCCGCGCTTGGCGACGAGCACTTCACACGGCAACAGTGGAAGCAAGCCGCTGAATCTTTTCGAAAAGCGATTGCGCTAAAACCATCCGACGACGCACTGCACACAAAGCTTGGACACTCGCTCTACAGCCAGGGACTTCAGGATGAAGCAAATCGCGAGTACCGTCGCGCAAGCGAGCTGCGCGCCAGGCAACCATAGCGGCAACCCCAGATACGGGGTCCCAGATACGGGGTCAGGCTTCACTTTGTTCACTTTTTCAGGGTGATATGGGGTCAGGCTTCACTTTGTTCACTTTTGAGGACTGAACCTCGATCTAATTGCCTTGCGAAGCTTCACCAGTTCATTGCTCTCAGCGCAGCGTGCGCGAACCGTTTCAACTCGTTTTGTTACTGCGCTCATTTCTCACTCTTGAATCGGGGTCAGGCTTCACTTTGTTCACTTTTGT
>DATNBZ010000077.1:0-11546 GCA_035607285.1 Blastocatellia bacterium
CGTAGTCAGTAGTCCGTAGTCCGTAGCCCCAACGCAGCGCTACTGACTACGGACTACTGACTACGGACTAATCATAACTTATCGCTTCGACCGGATCGAGGTTAGCGGCTCGCAAGGCCGGATAGAGCGCCCCGACCACGCCGCCCATCAAGCCGATTATCGCGGCGACGACCAGCCACTTCGGCTCGAGATCGATCATCAACCGCGTATTCGCTTCGATAGTGAGCTTGCCGATCACCGCCACGGCGAAACCAAGCACCACGCCCAGCGCGCTGATCATTGCCGCTTCCTTTTCGATGGTCATCACGATGAATTGCTTTGACGCGCCCAGGCTTTTCAATATTCCGATCTCGCGCGTTCGCTCGATTATCGTCGTATACATCGCAAGCAGGATGACGAGCACGCTGATTATCAGTCCGAGGCCTATCACTACGTTCAGAAAAATCTCGACCGGCGCCAGTGTTTGCGAATACAGGGCCGGTATCTCGGCAGTCAGGATGATGTTGTTACCGGGATAGTAGCGGCGCAACTCCTCCTGGGCCTTCTCAGCCAGTTCGGGTCGATCGCATTTCACGAGGATGTACGTGCAGTTCTCGACACCGCCCAGCAACTGCTGCATCGTGTGCAGCGGAATCTTCACGCGGGCGAGCACAGACGGTTCGTAGATTCCAACGATAGTGAAGGTGTGTCCGAGCACGGTGATTCGGCTGCCCAAATGAACGGGTTTCCCATCGATGTCCTTGCCGCTCTCGGCATAATAATGATCGACGATTGCTTCGTATTCCGTTCCCGCCGTGAGTCCGTCGCCAAGCCCGCGGCCCTGCGTGAGCGTCATGTGAGTAGTGGCGACGAAGCTCGGATAATCAAGGCCGTCCACCATCTCGAATCCGATGCCCGCCACGCTGCCTTGCACGTACTCGCCGACCGGCGAAACGGCGGCGACGCCTTCGATGGGCGGCTTCGGTTGAATATCCGGGTCCTCGGCGGTAGGTTGCACCCCGTGAAGAATGGCGTCGGCGTATCGCGACGGAAGCATTAACGGGTTACCGGCTAACGAGACGTTACCGCTTGGGAGGAAGCGGATCTCCGCGTCGACGTTCGCCTGTCGCTGGGCGGCGTCGCGCATCATTCCACGCGCGAGACCAACGAACAGCGTAACAAGAATCACACCCAGGGCTACACCGATAATGCTGATTGCCGTGCGCAGCGGACGCTGGCTAATGTTGGCGGCGATGAGGCTGTCCATTATCCGTTCAGTATCCGATCAGGGGGCCGGCGAGATCACAACAATCGATTTGGCTTTGCAGCCGGCGGCCGACGCCTCACATTCGCCGGTTATTTTGTCGCCGGATTTCACTTCGGCGAGAGGAATAGCGCGCCCCGAGCGCGTGAGTTTAGTGGATGAGCTTATCAGAAGATGGGCCTCTGTTCCGGCGTCTTCTTTGATTATTATTTCGTTCCTGGCCCGGTCGACCGAGACGACTTCGCCGCTATGCTGTTGCACGATGGCGGATGCGGTAACGATATGGTTACCCTGAGGTTCGGTTGCCATCTTGTGCGGCTCGTCGAGGTTCAGCTCTTCCAGTCTCTCGGTGTTTTCAAGCTCGAATGTCGTCGCAGGCAGTTCTGCATTTACCTCAACCGTTTCCTGCAGAAGCTTCAAGTCGAGACGATAACCGTCATTGCGCCGGTCGATTATCACGTGGCCCGGCCACGCCCACGTGGTGTTGGGAACGGTGAACCACCCGCTAAATGTCACGTCGCTCGCCAGACGTCCGACACCGTTTTCGAAGGTTTGCTGGCGCACCAGCGGGGACCCAACCTGGCTTCGATCGAACCAGAACTTGCGGCGTAGTTTCAGTTGGCCTTTTTCATCGCGCTCGGGAACGTACACAACGTAATAGCTTCGTTCGACGAGGCGATTCTTCTTGCCCGGGCGAATGTCCGCCTCAACCTGCCGGACCTCTTCGCGGAAAACATTTGAGCGGTCGCTTTCGGTAATCGGTTTGATCAGAAATGAATCGGTAATATGCTGCGGCCGCATGTTGACGAGCCCGCCGGCCTTTGTGAGCTGAGGGTCCCTGGTCTCCTGGATCTCGGCGGCATTCATTCGCTCGATATCGCCGAGGTTCCTCCCGTATATGAACCGTCGCTTGTCCAGGGGACGCAGGATTTTGAGCTTGAACTTCTGGCCGTCGCTTACCATATCGGCAACATCGGCGCTTAAGAAGGTCACTTTCATCCGGGTGTCCTCGGGTCGCTTGAATCGAATCAGCCCGGTCGCTATCGGGAATTCGTCCGCCTTTGCGCCCTCGCCGGTGAAGTAATTCCAGACAGTCACGTCGGCCTGCGCAGAGAAGGTTTGGATTCGGCTGTAGGCATTGATTCGACTAATGAGGTCCTCGGTCGAAACCGGCGCGTTAACAGGGAGGAGTTCATTCACGTTGACTCGGCGCACACACGCCGATCCGAACATCGCCGCGAACGCAATCAATGAAATCAACGGATATTTAGTGCTTTTCAAGGTAACAGATTCCTAAATCCGATCGTGTGATATATAGAGGCCGTATTGTCTAACCACGCAAGCTTAAAAACTAACAAAGTGATCCAACTCATGTCAACGAACGGCGCCTGCGGCGTAGTGTTCGGTTATTGGTTTGCTGACTTGTAATCCCTTCGCGTGCCTTGCGGTCCTTTGCGAGCTTTGCGCTGAGTATTGGATCTTATTCCCCAATACACAGCGCAAAGGCGCAAAGGACCGCAAAGCACGCGGAGGATATTAACCAACGCAGAATCCGAACACTACCCGCCTGCGGCGCGAGTGGTAGCGTGGGACTCTCGTTTGCTCGTTGCGGTCGGAAGGTCGCCCGCCTAGTATTCTAGATTGGAGCAGGGAATGCCGAGATTCAAGAAAGCGACTATGAAGAGCGACCAGCCAGGCAGCTTGTTCGAAGAACCGAAAGAGCAGATGGCTTTTGGTGACCATGAATCGCCGGACCGGCCCCTCGCGGACCGAATGCGGCCGAGGACCCTCCTCGAGTTCGAAGGCCAGCAGAAGATTGTTGGTCAGGGGCGCGCGCTTCGAAAGATGATCGAGGAGGATCGATTGCAGTCGCTTGTCTTCTGGGGGCCGCCCGGGACCGGCAAGACTACGTTGGCTCGCATCATCGCCGATCAGACCGCGGCGCGCTTCGTGTCCTTCAGCGCGGTATCCGCCGGAATCCGCGAGGTTCGGGCGGTGATGTCCGAAGCCGACGAGTATCGCCGCAGGCTTGGAAAGCGAACCGTTGTTTTCATCGACGAGATACATCGATTCAATAAGGCCCAGCAGGATGCGTTCCTCCACTACGTTGAAAGCGGTGCGATCGTCTTGATCGGAGCCACGACCGAAAACCCTTCCTTCGAAGTCAATTCGGCTTTGCTTTCGCGTTCGAAGGTGTTCGTGCTCGAATCGCTTACGACCGATGAGGTGGTGAGCATCCTGAAGCGTGCGCTCGAGGATGAGGTGCGCGGGCTTGGCACCCATCGCATCGATGTCACCGAAGACACTTTGCGCGCAATAGCGGTGTACGCCTCGGGCGACGCAAGAGTAGCGCTCAACACTCTCGAGCTCGCAGTGTCGATTGCTGAGTTGGATCCGATCGGCGCTCGAGTCATCACCGATAACGTGTTGAAGGAAGCAATGCAGCGAGCGGCGATCAGATACGACAAAGCCGGCGAAGAGCATTTCAATCTGATCTCGGCTTTTATCAAGTCGATTCGAAACTCGGATCCCGACGCCGCGGTGTACTGGCTGGCGCGAATGGTTGAGAGCGGCGAAGACCCGCTGTACATCGCTCGGCGGCTTGTGGTCCACGCGTCGGAAGACATCGGGCTGGCCGATCCGATGGCGCTGGTCGAAGCGGTAGCAGCGATGCAAGCCACTCACTTCGTCGGGTACCCCGAAGCGAAGCTCGCGCTGACGCAGGCGACGCTGTACCTGGCGACGGCCCCGAAGTCGAATTCAGTGCTGGAGACTTACGGCGCCGCAGCCAGGGATGCTATGGAAACCGAACGCGAGCCGGTGCCGCTTCACCTGCGCAACGCGACGACCGGCTTGATGAAGCGCTTCGGCTACGGAGAGGGGTATCAATACGCGCACGACTTCGATTCGGGAAAGGCTGAGGATATGGATTGCCTTCCGGAAGGATTGAAGGGCAGGAAATATTACAAACCGTCCGGGCGAGACCGAACCGCGGCGGTCAAGAACCGTAATGAATCGGAAGAAGAATAGACCACGGCTGCGGGCGTTCAGAGTACCGACTTTAGTCGGGCAGTGCCCCGCGCAGTCAATGCATCGAAGGCAAAGGCACTGCCCGACTAAAGTCGGTACTCTGAACGCCCGCGGCCCTCTAATCCGTGGTCTATTTATCATCCATACCGCGAGGTAATCATGTCTGAAGTCATCGTTTCTTCTGTTGGATTCCTCAAGCAAGAGATCACCGCGGGCAACCACAGGCTGGTCGCCGATGAGCCGAAGGAAGCGGGCGGGAGCGACGAGGGGCCCGATCCATATTCTCTCCTATTGGGGGCGCTTGGCGCGTGCACGTCGATGACTCTGCAACTTTACGCGAAACGGAAGAACTGGCCGCTGGAAAAGGTCGAAGTCAGATTGAGTCATTCGCGCATACACGCCGAGGACTGTGAAAGCTGCGTGACCAGGCAAGGGTATATCACTCGGATTGATCGCCGCATTACTCTGACGGGACCGCTAAGCGACGAGCAGAAGACGAGGCTGCTCGAGATCGCCCAACACTGTCCGGTACACAAGACACTGACATCCGAGATCTCGATCAAAGATTATCTGGCCTGATTATGTCATCTACTACGATCACCATTTCAACCCGACGGAACAAAGAGGTGATAGACATCACCGACAAAGTACAAGCGTGCGTTGCGCAGGCCGGGGCGGAGTCGGGACTCTGCAACGTTTTCGTTACACATACCACGGCGGCGCTCACAACGGGCGAGGCGACCGAAGGCACCGATGAAGACCTGATGGAGGTGCTCGAGCGGATGATTCCGAAAATCAAGTTTCGACATCATCACGATCCCTCGCACGCGCCAGACCACATGATCAGTTCGATCGTTGGAGCAAACGTTACTATTCCGATCGGCAAGGGCAAGCTTCAACTTGGAACGTGGCAAGGCGTCCTGCTCGTTGAATCGAACGGGCCTCGTGAAAGGAAAGTCGTGGTCACTGTTCTGGCCGACATGTAAGGGCGGTCCTCCGTGGCCGCCCCTCGTTACTTACGGTGCTCATTGGACGGAAGAGGGGCGGCCACGGAGGACCGCCCTTACATGGTCAACGTTGGGCAACGCACGGCGTAGAACATCCGATCACATGAGTTCGTAGGAATCTACGCCAACCAAACGCTGATTTGAATTGGGTCGTGATAAGCGTATGATTCGCGGTACCACAAGGCAGTGAGGTGTCCAAATGTTTTGCCCGACATGCGGCAGAGACAATCCGAACGAGCGAAAGTTCTGCTCCTCTTGCGGCACCAATCTGGAAGCTGTCTCACAAGCGCTGTCGGGAACCAGGACCGACTTCTTCACCAGACTCGATACCGGCCTCGATCAGTTCATTGCCAAGTATGCGGAGCACGTGTTCAAGGATTCTCCCGGCAACGCCGCTCAGCGAAGCGTAAGTAACTCATGGAAGATTCTCGGCAAAGGCGTTGTGACTTCGTTCGTCGATTTATTCTTGTCGCTTGTGATCTGGAACGTGTTCACTTTCAGATTTCAGATACTATGGATTTCAACTCCGTTCAGGTTACTGGCCGAACGCAGCAGCAGGCAGAAAGCGAAAGCGGGAATCGACACCGATGCGCAACTCAGACTGCCTGAGCCTGTACGCGACCGCTGGGACTCGGTGCCCAGCGTAAGCGAGCATACAACCGAGATATTTCAAGATTACCGGCCGCCCACCCGCGAACAGTCGTCGAAATGAGAATACCCATTATCCGTGCCCATCCGTCAAATCCGCGTCATCCGTGGTCGATACCTATTCGCGACCAATAGACCACGGATGACGCTGATTTGACGGATGTACACGGATTCGCCCTTGTTGATAGATGGCAAAAGTTAACGCAACAACAGCAACCATCGGTCTTCGAGCGAAGACCGGCCGCGCTATCGCCGTGGTGCTCGCCGGACTCCCGACTGCGCCGCATGTGATCAAACGCCTTGAGTTCTCGGTCGTCGATCCGGCGGCCCCGGAAACCTTCCAGCCCTATCATGAGGTCCTCGATCTGCCTTGGGAACAAGCGCAGAAGCGTGTGCAGAAGATGGCGGGAAAGATAGAGCGCGTCGCTACGAAAGCTCTGCGAACCTTGATAAGAGAGCTGGCGTCCGAAGGCGTTGACGTGCGCGCCGTTGGAGTAGTCGGGGCAGGCGAGCGAAATCTTGAAAAGATCGGCAGCACTCACATACGGGCGCACGCGGCTGAAGGAGTCCTGTTTCGCCAGGTGCTCGAGGTAGCCGCCGAGTCAAACGACCTGCCGAGCCGAAGATTCGATGAGCGCACCATCGAGGGGACTGCGGAAACAGAATTGAAGATTCCGGTTGCGAGCATCAAAGCGCATCTTGCAGAGATGGGTCGTGAAGCCGGCAGCCCTTGGAGAGCCGATGAGAAAAGTGCGGCCACCGCTGCTTGGATTGTCCTGGCGAGTAGAAACTGATTCGAGTGGAATGGGATCAGAGAAATCGGTAGTCCTGTATGGGCGGTCCTCCGTGGCCGCCCCTCCTTCGATGAAGCGCTTCCGATTAAGGGGCGGCCACGGAGGACCGCCCATACAGGAGTGCCCTTAATCGCTATCGAAACCTTTGTTACAAGTCTCTAGTGGCAGGCTATTCGAACTTAACCGATACCAGCTTGGACACGCCTTGCTCTTCCATTGTCACGCCGTATAGCGCCCGAGCCGCTTCCATCGATCGCTTGTTGTGAGTGATCATCAGGAACTGAGTATCACCGCTCATCTCGATCACCTTTCCGGCAAACCGGCCGACATTCACTTCGTCCAAAGGCGCGTCGACTTCGTCAAGAATGCAGAAGGGCGAAGGCCGATACTGGAATATCGAGAGCACCAGAGCGATGGCCGCCATCGCCTTTTCTCCGCCTGAAAGCAGTAGCACGTTTTGAAGCCGCTTGCCCGGGGGTTGCGCGATCAAGTCGATTCCAGATTCGAGCACGTCGTCCTCATCGATCAGCATCATCTCCCCGCGTCCGCCGCCGAATAACTCGACGAACATGCGCTGGAAGTTTTCGTTGATGTGAAAGAACGCGTGCCGGAAGCGTTCGCGAGATCGGCGCTTGATTTCCGTGAGGGCTTCTTCAGTCATCTTGATCGAGTCGAGAATGTCTCGCCGCTGCTCGGACAGGAATCGGAATCGCTGATCCGACTCCTCCAGCTCCTCGAGCGCCATCATATTCACGGGACCCATTTCGTCGATCTTGGTTCGCAACTCGTCGTGCCGCGCCCGTGCGGCATCGACATCATCAGAGGTCAGAGGCCGGAGGTCAGAGGTCAGATCAGAAGTCAGAGGTCGGAGATCAGAAGTCAGCTCATCCGACGGTTCACCCTCGTCAATGCTGACCTCTGACGTCTGACCTCTGACTTCTGACTTCTGACCTCTGACTTCTACCGGCTGACTCTCAAGCAAACCGGCGCTGGTCACCACATCTTCCAGCGACATTGCCAGCTCAGAGAAACAGGTTCGCGCAAGGTGCTCTGCGTCTGATTCGATTCGTACTCGCTCCAGTTCGATCTGGCTTCTACGGTCGTGCGCCGCGGCTGTTGCTTGTCGCAGCTCGCCGGTCAGATTCTCGAGCTCATCGGTTCTCGCTCGAGCGGATAACAGCTCATCGCTGCCCGTGTTGATTTGCTCGGCGAATGCGGAGCGTTCAGACTCGAAGCGCGCCGCGATGCCCGCTCCTTCTTCCAGAGACGCATTCAAAACATCGATACGGCCGTGACTGTCGTACATCTCGAGCCGGTTTCGATTAATGCGTGAACGCAGCTCCTCGGCTTCGCTTTCCGCGCGCCGCATTTCAGATCTCGCGGCGTTCAATCGCTCGGCGCGCGCGGCGACCGATGCCCGAAGAGCTGAAAGTGTTTGTGATAATTCCTCCACGAGCGCGCGCAGATCTATGAATCGCGAGCTCGCTTCATCGAGCGCACTCTGCAGCGCCGCGCGCGACGCGTCGGCTGTGCCAAGCTCGGAAGCCAATTCCTCGATTCGAACCTGAAGCTCGGCTCGCTCGGATGACGCTTGCTCGATCTCCGCTTCCACGACTCTCACGTGCGCGCCGGCGCGTTCGAGATCGCGAGCGAGACCTTCGAGATGCGAGTTTCTGGCGGCCGCCGATTTCTCGTGCTCGCGAAGCTCCAGGTCCAGGGACGACGCTTCCGTTTCCGCAAGGCGCAGCCGCTCATCGGCAGCCTGGAGCTCTTCGGCGAGCCCTCGTTCCGTTTCGACGGAATTGCTCAATTGATCGCGAAGCTGCTTGATCTCGCGCTTCAGACCGAGAAGGGAAGTGCCTTGTTGTCCGGCTTGAGCTCCGGTAACTATGAGCCGTCCGCCTGAGACCTGCTCGCCGTCGTATGTCACATAGATAACCGACGGATTCTCAATCGAGAGATGAAGCGCGGCTTCGATATCGGGTACGACCGCGGCCGAGCACTTGTCGGGAAAGGCTCGCTCGACGACGTTCTTGATCTCGGGTCTTATGCCGAGCAGGTCTATGGCGCGAAGCACGTCCAGTTGAAAACGCGATGCGTGAGCCTCGGCTTCTTCGTCAAACTGTCTTGTGATTGCTCGCTCGTCGGGCGCCGCCGGTTCTTGATAAGAATCCGTGAGCGGCGTTTCCAGATCGGCGTGCAGATGAATGACAATGGCATCTACCAGGTCGGGATCCGCCGGCGGAAGTTGCCGATCTTCAGGCACACATTCCGGAACGTACTCTGGTTCGAACTGCCTGGCCTCACTTTCCTCATCCGTTGCAATCAACCATTGCTCGATCCCCGACTCGGTGTCTCCGAGTCCCGCCGTCTCGGGGTCATCTCCCCTGCCGTCGCCGTCGTCTTCTTCCGCGCCGTGAAGGCCGACGACGAGGAACGCGCCTCGCCCGAGGCCTTCGCTCTTGATGTAGCTCACACCTGCGAGGGCGTCATCGATTGTGGGAACCAGGACACTTTGCAGCTCACGTGCGAACAGGCTTTCAATCAGCCTCTCGTATTGCGGCTCAACCTCGACGAAGTCGGCGAGAGCACCCAGCGCATTCAGCCTGGTGCCTTGCTCGCGCGAAAGCACTTGCTGCACGGCATCCGAGTAGTACGCGTGATGCGCGTCCAGATCTTCCAGCGAGGTCAGCCGGTGAGTCGCGGCGTCACGTTTGCCGTGGATCGCTTCAAGCTGCGAGCGCAGCGCTGATGCGTGTTCGCGAAGCAGGTCGAGATCGGCAGCGCGCTCGCCGATTCGCGCATTGAGCGCGGCAAGGAGCCCGGTCTCAACCTCGGCCTCGCCCCCGACTCGATCATATTCGACCGATGCTTCGTCGCGGCGCGCGGTAGCTCGTTCAAGTTCAGCAGAAAGGCTTGTCTGCCTCAGCTCCAGGCGTCCGAGCGAATCCTCGAGACTCGAGTTCAGGTTTCTAAGCCGTTCCGTAATGCCGATCTCCGTGAGCATGCGCTGGCGCATTTGCTCGATTTCGGCTTCCGAGCTGCGCAGAGCATTCAACTGCTCCTGATATTCACCTTCGCGCGCGAGCAGGTCGGCTTGCTCGGCGGCGACTTCGCTCTCGAGCGATTGAAGGGTCGCCGCTCGCCGCTGTGCTTCCGAGTCCAGCAGAACAAGACGCTCGTCCAGTGCCTGCTGATCGCGATTGAGTTCCTCGATTCGCGCCTGAAGTTCCGAGACCTGCTGTTCTTCAAAGACCCGGCGATTGCGGGCGCGATCGGCCTCGAGCTCGATCGCCGCGGCGCGCTCGCGCAGGTCAGCGAGGCTGTCTTCCGCCGCGCGCGCGTGAGCCGATGCCGCGCGGTGCTCGGCCTCGAGTTCCGATAGCCGCGAGTCTAGTTCAGTCTGGTTGCGGCCGGCTTCTTCGAGTTCGCGGGCCACTCGCTCGGTGGCCTCGTTCAAGCGGTAATAATCGGCGGTGAAAATTACTTTGAGCAGCGAGCGCATCTCCTCGCGAAGTCTTCGATACCGTCTGGCTTTCTGGGCCTGGCGCTTGAGGCTGTTCACCTGGCGCTCGACTTCGGTGATGATGTCATTGAGCCTCGTGAGGTTTTGCTTGGCGGATTCGAGCTTCAGCTCTGTAGCTCGCTTTCGTGATTTGAACTTGGTGATGCCCGCGGCTTCTTCAATGAGCCCGCGACGGTCGAGCGGCTTTGATGAAAGAATTTGGCCGATGCGGCCCTGCTCGATGATGGCGTAATGCGCGCCCCCGAGTCCGGTGCCCGCGAACAGGTCTTGAACATCGCGAAGCAGGCACTGGCGGCCGTTCATCAGGTAATCGCTGTCGCCGGTGCGATAGAGTCGCCGCCCGACGGTTACGCGCTCGCCGGCGGAGATGGCGATCGACTTGCGCTTGCGAGGATGGTGCGTGCGCTTGCGCTCAGGCTTGGCGCCTTCCTTTTCCCCGCTAATGTCTTCAGGCTGTTCGCCGCTTAGTTCGAGCCGCGCAGGAGCTTGCTGGTCAGTGACGATGGCAGAAGATTCGGCAGGCGTTTCGCTCGATTCACTGGTCTGCTGCGGGTCACCGGACTGGATGTCCGAAGCCGCAGCGGTCTCTGATTCTGAGCCGGTGCTGGGCGGCGTGATCGGTGTGGTTTCCTGGACCAGCGCGCGAGCGGCTTCGGCGGCGTGTTCGGCGCTTGCGAGAGCGTCCTGGTATTCCTGTTCGTCGTCCTTGTCTGAGCCTTCGCTGTCGCGAGCGGCGATGTCTTCGATGGCAACCAGCGTCAGAAGAACTTCTGCCATCCCGGTCGGCTTGCGGTCACGAGTGCCGTTGAAGATGACGTCTTCCATTTTGCCGCCGCGGAGATTTTTGGCGGACTGTTCGCCCAGGACCCACGAGATGGCTTCGGCGATGTTGCTCTTGCCGCAGCCGTTTGGCCCGACAACTCCCGTAATGCCTTCGCCGAATATGAGTGAGGTCCGATCGGCAAAAGATTTGAAGCCGCTGATCTCAAGTTTCTCGAGTCTGAACATTTACCGCTCCTGCAAGGCGACCACCATTAATAGGGCTTCTAAATAAGACGTAGCACACTATAGAGTAGAGATTATTGGCTGTCAAACTTTGGTAGCGTTCGGATTTTGGGTTGCTTAATAACCTTCGCGTGCTTTGTGGTTCTTTGCGCCTTTGCGCCGAGTATTGGGTATTGAAGGCGCAAGACACAATACTCAGCGCAAAGGCGCAAAGAACCGCAAAGCACGCGAAGGACTGCAAGGCACGCAAAGGACCGCAAAGCACGCGAAGGACTGCAAGGCACGCAAAGGAC
>DATNBZ010000100.1:0-27955 GCA_035607285.1 Blastocatellia bacterium
CGCCTTCTCTTCAGGCGCGTTGTCGATCGAGTCGAACGACCGAAACGTATTCTTTGGATTGTGCTTCTGCAGCACCTTCGTGATCGCTGCCGTCAACGTCGTCTTCCCGTGGTCGATGTGCCCGATCGTCCCTACGTTTACGTGCGGCTTTGACCGGTCGAATTTTTCCTTTGCCATACTTGTCTAGCTCCTTTTTCCACGAGCGGTTTCGCCGCCCGCCAGAGTTGGAAAAATAATTATCGTGCGGTGCCTTGCACCTTCGCTATGATCTCCTCACGCACGCTGCGCGGCGCTTCCTCGTAACGATGGAAGTGCATCGTGTAAGTAGCGCGGCCCTGCGTCATCGAACGCATGTCAGTCGAATACCCAAACATCTCCGACAGCGGCACAAGCGCCGTGATGACCTGTGTGCCAGGTCTCGCGGCCATACTCTCGATACGCCCGCGGCGCGAATTGATGTCGCCGGTAATCGAGCCTGCGTACTCTTCAGGCGCCACAACCTCGACCTTCATGATCGGCTCCATCAGCACCGGATTAGCCTTCTTCGCGGCGTCCTTGAACGCCATCGAGCCGGCAATCTTAAAAGCCATTTCCGACGAGTCGACTTCGTGGAAGCTGCCGTAGTGCAGCGTCGCCTTGACGTCGACCATCTCGTAGCCCGCCAGAACGCCGCCTTCCATCGCTTCCTTGATTCCAGCTTCAATCGGCTTTATGTACTCGCGAGGAATAACTCCGCCGACGATCGCGTTCACGAATTCAAAGCCGGTGCCTGCTTCGGCGGGCTCTACCTTGACTTCTGCGTGCCCGTACTGGCCGCGTCCACCGGTCTGGCGGACAAACTTGCCCACGCCCTCGGCTTCTTTGCGAATAGTCTCGCGATAAGCGACCTGCGGGCGGCCAACGTTCGCATCGACGCCGAACTCTCGCTTGAGCCGGTCTACGATGATTTCAAGATGAAGCTCGCCCATTCCGCTGATGATTGTCTGGCCTGTTTCCTGATCGGTGGCGACCTTGAAGCTCGGGTCCTCGGCCGCGAGGCGCTGGAGACCAACACCCAGCTTCTCCTGATCGGGCCGCGTCTTCGGTTCGATAGCCTGGGATATCACCGGAGCCGGGAACTCGAGGGCTTCGAGGATAACCGGGCGGGATTCTTCGCAAATCGTATCGCCGGTAGTGACCTGCTTGAGGCCCGCGACCGCCACGATCTCTCCCGCGGTAGCTAATTCAATATCTTCACGCTTATTGGCGTGCATTCGCATAATGCGGCCAACGCGTTCTTTTGAGCCTTTGGTTGAGTTCAGGGTATACGAGCCGGACTTGAGAGTGCCTGAGTAGATCCGAACGAACGAGAGCTGGCCTACGTGCTTGTCACCCATTATCTTGAACACAAGCCCGGAAAAGGGAGCCTTCGGATCGGGTGGCCGTTCTTCCTCGTTGCCGGTTTTGGGATTTACTCCCGTAACCGCGGTCACATCGAGTGGGCTGGGGAGGTAATCTACAACAGCATCCAGAAGCGGCTGAACGCCTTTGTTCTTGAAAGCCGAGCCCGCAACGACGGGCACTATTTTCAAGGCTATCGTTTCTCGTCGCAGCGCCGCTCGAATCTCATCGTCTGAAAGTTTCTCGCCGGCAAGATATTTTTCTGCGATTTGATCATCGGCATCGGCAAGCGCTTCGATCATTTTGTCCCGCGCCGCCTCTGCATCGGCCCGAAGCTCGTCGGGTATCTCGACCACGTCGGGTTCAGCTCCCTTGTCTTCGACGTTGTAGAGATCCGCGCGCATCGTAATGAGATCGATCACTCCTCGAAACTGATCTTCACTTCCGATCGGCAACTGGATCGCAACCGGGTTCGCGCTCAGGCGGTCACGCATCGTCTGAATAGCGTGGTCGAAGTCAGCGCCCGGGCGGTCCATCTTATTCATGAAAGCCAGACGAGGAACGTTGTACTTGTCCGCTTGACGCCAAACCGTCTCGGATTGCGGCTGCACGCCGGCCACGGCGTCAAACACAGCAACCGCGCCGTCGAGCACGCGCAGTGAGCGTTCAACTTCGATAGTGAAATCGACGTGGCCCGGAGTGTCTATGATGTTGATTCGATAGTCGTCCCCATTCCGCGGCCAGAAGCACGTCGTAGCCGCCGACGTGATGGTGATGCCGCGCTCTTGTTCCTGCTCCATCCAGTCCATGATCGCAGTGCCTTCGTGAACCTCGCCGATCTTGTACGAGACGCCCGTGTAATAAAGCACGCGCTCGGTCGTCGTGGTCTTGCCGGCGTCGATATGCGCCATGATCCCGATGTTGCGGAACCGTTGTAATGGGTCTTGCCTTGACATGCTTGTTTCGGTCAAATAGGACCGATTCGTCCTATGCTTCCGATTACCACCGATAGTGCGCGAAAGCCTTGTTCGCGTCAGCCATTCGATGGGTATCATCCTTCTTCTTTACCGCGTTGCCGCGATTGTTGGCGGCATCCAAAATCTCATTCGCGAGGCGGTCCGTCATTGTCTTCTCGCCGCGTCCCCGCGCGTAACTGATCAGCCATCTGATCGCGAGGCTGTTGCCGCGCGATTTCTGATCCACTTCGATGGGGACTTGATACGTTGAGCCGCCGACGCGACGTGACTTGACCTCGACTCTGGGCTTCACGTTATCGATGGCCTTTTTGAAAGTCTTTAGCGGGTCCTCCTGCATCTTCTCCTGAACCTGCTTCATGGCGTTGTAGAAAATACTCTCCGCCACCGACTTCTCGCCGTCCCACATCAGCGAATTGATGAACCTGGTCACCATCGTCGAGTTGTATAGTGGGTCCGGCAAAACCTCGCGTTTAGCTGCAACTCTTCTTCTTGGCATAATCTTTCCGTACGGCTCTATTTCTTAGCCGGAGATGCTTCCTTCGGGCGTTTCGCTCCATACTTTGAGCGACCTTGTTTGCGTCCCTGGACACCAACCGCGTCAAGCGTGCCGCGCACCACGTGGTAACGGACACCCGGCAAGTCTTTGACGCGACCTCCGCGTATCAACACGATCGAGTGTTCCTGCAGGTTGTGGCCGATACCGGGAATATAGGTCGTGACCTCTATTCCGTTGGTCAGGCGAACGCGAGCGACTTTTCGCAGCGCTGAGTTCGGCTTTTTGGGCGTCTGGGTGTAAACACGAGTGCACACGCCCCGCTTCTGCGGACTTGAATTCAAAGCCGGACTCGAGGTCTTGTATTTGACGTCCTGTCGCCCTTTTCGAACTAACTGACTAAGTGTCGGCACCTGTAGCTCCTCTCATAAGTGCCCCCGGCGAAGGCGCTCCGACTTCAGCCTCCCGCGCGAGGTCACGTTCCCTAATATCTCAGCGCTTCAAGAGCGCAGAAGGCCCCAGTGGCTCTTTTCGTCGTCCGCCACCGAGCCCGACTGATCTAGTTTTTTGGGGATGTTCTGAAAAAGTAGCTGCGGATTCGGCCTCCCCAGGCCAAACTTCTCTGTGGCGTGATCTCAAGGAAACTGCGTTGTGAATTCGGGAACCGGGTTGACCCGTTTCCTTTTACGCCACAATAACGTTTATTCCGCGTCCGGTTCAATCAACGAGGCGCCTCCGCATGCTCAGAACCAAAAAAGCGCCTTCGTTCCAAACGGGAAACTATAATGGCGCGATCCCTTATTGTCAACCCCGGGAACATGCGGGTAGTGGGTGGTAGTGTGTTGCTCGCTCACAATTCGCGTTTCTCCTCTGCGTCCTAGGCGTCCTCTGCGGTTGATTCCGAGCCACTGAGCAGGAAAAACCGCGGAGGACGCAGAGGCTTGCTTGCCCGCAACACGCTAATACCCCACTACCAACATGCGCCCGATCTACTCTTGCCGAATAGGCGCCCTCATTCGAACATTCTTCAGCTCTCCTGCAGAATGTTGAGCCCCGCCCACTAAGCGAGTCTATGCCGTTACTAACAATTTTTCGTCATGCTGACGGAAAACGTAACGGTCGTTCCATTCGTCGTCTCAAGCACGAAGGTAAAGTCCCAACGCAACGGCGCCTTTTCCGCACTTTTGTCGGATTGGTCTCTTAAATGCTAACGAGCGTAGCTCAAGAACTAAGAGAGAGGAAAAACCATGCCAATGGTGTGTCCACGTTGCGCGACTGATGTGACTGCGGAAGATCAGTACTGCCCTTATTGCAATCTGCCGAAACCGAAGGCCGGTTTCGGCGTGAGCGCACCCGCAAAGCCGGCAACTCAAGCGGTCTCAAGACGGAGCCGGAAGCTCAAGGAACGTCGCCCTGACCAACTACACGCCAAGGGCGGCAAACGGAGAGTGATGGTGCTGAGCAGCGCTGCTTTAGCGGCAGTCTTGAGCGTCGGCATCTACATCTTCGTGGTTCCGCTCGTGCACTCGCAGGGAGTCGAGCCCAGGACTGCATTGTCCGCGCTCGACAAGCTGCAGCATATGTCGTCCAATGACTCCGATCTCACGGTGGACGCTCGCATGGCGGCGGAGGTTGAGAAGTCGCGTCGAGTCGGAAACCTCGTTGGCTATCAAGGATGGACTGTTCATCCGATCAAGGGAGCCAGGACGCGAGTCCTCCTCGTTTTTTCGTACCGCGAAGTAGGGAATACCGAGCAGCGCGCGGAATGGCTTGCGGATCTGAATGCAAACACGTTTACGCCACAGACCCCGCTCGCTGCGGCCGTCTCGCGCAAAGAGCCGAGCCGCTAGTCCCCAGTTTGATCATGGTGCTTTGTCCGGCAATTCGTTCAAGTATTTCTGTCGCTCATCGGGCGTCAACTGGCGCGTAACGCGCGTGTGAGCCAGAGCGATCAATTCTTCAAGTGGGCGGCACATTTCGCAAGGATAGACTCTCGCGATCGGACCCGCTGCAATAGCTAATGACCGTCCATCCGGACTGAAAGCAACGCCCCAGACTCCGCCTAGTATCCGCTCGATTTCCTTTCCAGTCTCGGCGTCCCACAGCCGTGTTGTGCCATCCATGCCGCCCGTCGCCACGAACTTACCGTCAGGGCTAAACGCCACCGCCGTCAAAGTTGACCTGTGCCCTCGGCATTCCGTAAGGCATCGGCCAGTGCTCAGATCCCAGACTCGCGCCGTCGTGTCAGAACTTGCTGTAGCCAGCCGCAGACCATCAGGACTGAAAGCAGCACAGACGACCGACGCTTTATGTCCGCGCAAAACGGCCGTGCACTCGCCTGTATTGACATCCCACACTCGCGCGGTTGCGTCCTTGCTGACAGTAACTGCGGCGCGGCTATCCGGGCTGAAGCTCGCAGAACTTACCTCGCCGTCATGCCCGCGAAGTTGGACAAGGGGTTGTCTAGTGGCTGAGTCCCACACGCGCGGGGTATCATCTGCGCCACAAGAGATAATCAACTTGCCGTCAGGGCTGCGGAAATACTCAGTATGCCCTCGCAATCCCGAAGCACCCTGGCCCGTAATCAGGGTCCATTCGCGCACGGTCCCGTCCGGGTTTGATCCGACGACGAAGCTGCGGTAAGGACTGAAGGGACCACTCGATACCCACCGTGATGGCCCAAGCAGTTCGTTCAATTCCAACCCGGTGCTCGCATCCCAGACCGTCTCCCTCAGGCCTCCTCCGGCAGTGATCACCAGCTTGCCATTAGGGCTAAAGGCTACTGTACGTATGCTATCGGAGTGACTACGCATCTCGGCCGAGAAGTTGCCTCTACCGACGTCCCACACTCGCGCTGTGCCATCAAGGCTGCTCGTAACGACCTTCGTACCATCCGGGCTGAATGCGGCGTTCAAGAGAGAACTGGAGTGTCCACGTAACTCTTTCACTGTTTGTCCGGTGCTCGCATCCCAAACTCGCGCGGTGCCATCCGCGCTAACGGTGACTATGTACCTATCATCAGGGCTGCAGTAAGCACCGTGTACCAGGCTCGAGTGGCCAACGAATTCCTTCAGGCTTTGCCCCGTAGCCGCTTCCCACATTCGCGCCGTGTTGTCGTCACTAGATGTAAGTATGTATTTGCTATCCGGGCTGAATGTGGCCTTTTGTACGCTCCTGACATGGCCGCGAAGCACCCGGAGGCTTCGCCCCGTTCTTGCGTCCCACACTCGAGCAGTGTTGTCGAGACTCGCCGTGACTGCAAGTCTTCCATCGGGGCTGAAAACCGCTTGAGGCGCCACATCAGTGTGTCCTTCCAACACGGCTAGACGAGCGCCGGTTCTTGCGTCCCAAAGAAGCGCAGTGTTGTCGGTACCGGCAGTGATAATCCTCGTGCCATCAGGACTGAACGCCGCGTGCCGGACGTCGAGTTGAGGGCAGCGAAGCACAAGACACGCTTGCCCCGTAGTCAGGTTCCACACCCGCGCCGTCGAGTCGAGACTCGCCGTCGCTACAAATCTGGCGTCGGGGCTGAAGACCCCTTCGTGGACTGAGTCTGTGTGTCCTTCCAACACAAGAAGACAAACTCCTGTGTTTGTGTTCCACACGCGCGCAGTGTGGTCCGCGCTCGCAGTCACCACCAGCTCGCCATCAGGGCTGAAACTTGCGTGACTTACCCAATCCGTATGACCGAGCAATTCGTTTAGGAGTCGCCCGGTACTCGCTTCCCATATTCTAGCCGTATGGTCCGCGCTCGCCGTGAGCACGAGCCTCCCGTCAGGGCTAAAGGATACATCCAGCACTCCCTGCTGGTGGCCCCGCAAGACAGTGCTCACGTGTGATTCGCGCAGTGACTGTCTCAGGGCGTCCTCCGCCTCCGCGCTGTAGTCGAACCTCTCAAGCGCCTCGGTTGACAGGAGCAAACTCAACTCAGGATCGCTCATCATCAACGCCACTGCGTGAGCGGCAAGCTCGCGTGATTTCGAAGTCCTCTGTTGAGTTACGGCTTCCCTTGTGGCTTGTCGAGCGCGCGAGCCTTGCTTGATCGCCACGATTGCCAGAGCAGTTATCGCCGCGATGACTACAGCGCCGATCGCAGCCGCCCTCAACAACCCACGACGGTAAGCGGCGCGCTGGCGGCGCACTTCCGCGTCGGGCATATTCGTCTTCACCCACTGCCGGTCGAAGACCCGCGAGTAAATTCTATTTCGAACCTCTAGATAGCCATTCGCCACTTTTGTAATTCCGGACAGGCGCAGGATGCTCACCAGTGGGTTTGTCTCGTCGTCACGCACGTGCTTATGGTCGCTCACTTTGCCGTACAGCCCGAGCAGCGCCGCAACGTCACTCTCGCTTCTGAGCAATCGCTCGCGTACGAATAAGAGATTGTCGTCACGCTCTTGCGCGCGGTGCGACAAAAACAATTCCTCGCACAGGCGATCGACTCCGTTCGCGTCGTTAACGCTCGCATCTTCGGCAACCGACTGGCAGAGCCGCTGTGTGAGATAAGGATGCCCGTCAGTCCAATGAAGAACTCGCTTCACCAGCCCGGCAGCCGTCTTCTTCCCGCGCTCAAGACCGCTCGCCAGCGTCGCCGCTTCAGCTTCGGTGAAGTCCGTCAATTCAACTCGATGGCCGATATTGAACGGCGTGGTGCGAGTGTCCCGAATTAAGTCCGCCGGCGTCGCCACGCCGAGCAGGCAAAACGTCAAGCGCATCAACTCCGAGTCTTGCGTGCGCCGGTTGTAGAATTCTCGTACCCCTGCAAAAAACTCGTCGGTTGAAAACGGAAGCCCGCGTACCGCATCTATCTCGTCGATGAATATCACCACGCGGCCCGGGTACTTCGGCAAGACCACTTCACGAATGGCTCGATTCCACCTCTGCATCGGGCCGAGCCGATGGTTCATTTCCCAGAACTGATCGAGCTCCTCTTCCAGATCGAGATGATCGGCCACGAGGCTGACAAAGCCGTCGTACCACTGCTCGGCGCTGAGGTTCTGTCCGATTGCCGTCAGGTCAAGAACGGCTACGCCGACGCCTTCTTCTCTGAGGCGGGCGGCGGTGCGAACCATCAACGATGATTTTCCCATCTGCCGTGAGGTCAGCACGTAGCAAAACTTTCCCTGAACAAGAGCGGCGTGAAGCTCATCATCCGCTCGCCGCACAACGTAGCAAGGCGCTTCGCTGAGCAGCGTCCCGCCCGTTACATAGAAAGGAGTTGACGAGCGGTCAGTAATGAGTGATGCGTGGTCTATCATTCCTTCCCCCTCTGTGAATGCAGTGAACAATTTGCAATAGCGACAGTCCGCACGCGGAGCTTGGATTTCATAACAAATGTTTTTTCAGGTACAGGGAGTAGAGGTGGCAACGGGGCGCTGCGTCGCGCGCTGAGTCACCCAACAAAACTCCCGCGCTGCGCAGCCGATAGAAGCTCTCGACATCCGGGCACGGCCGGTTTTGGAGCACTTCTCGCATCGCTTCGCAAAGACGCGAGTCTTGAGATAGACAAGCAAGCAAACGTCGCAAGTGATCGCCGAAGGGCCCGTCAGAGCTGTCTGCGCCGGCTTCAAGCTCAGACAGCGATACGCCTCGCGTTGCTTTCTCGTAAAGTCCTCGTTGCACTAAGAACGGATGGCCGCCAACAAGCTGGAAGTAGAGAGCCACATCGTTCGCATCTGTGAGCGGAGAACCATATCGACGATTGAGTTCGGCCACCTGCTCCAGCGTAAAGTCTTCCAGCAGAAGTCGGGTTCCAACGTTGAATGGAGATTGATTGAGGTCGCTAATGAACAGATGCGCTTCAGTCGCGTAGGCGATTGCCATGGTCAAGCGGCGCCACGGCCCGTCAGGGTCGAGAGCGCGACGGTTGTGCCAAGAGCGAAACAGCCCGAATACTTCGCTTGCAAAAGTGAGAGGGAATAGACGATCTATTTCATCCAGTCCCCACACTATCTGGCCGGAACTCTTGTTTAGCGCTTCATTCCGCAGGTACCGCTCGAGGTTTATGCTCGGCCCGCGCCCAGGCTTCCACACTGCCTCAGGCAAGACATCGAGCTCAAGCTCCTCGGCGATCAATCTCGCCAGCGCAAGCATCAGTTCTCCCGCGCTTTCGAGTTGAGTCGAATTCAGCATCTGGAAATCCGTCAGCACGACTCTCGCTCCCCCGCGACGCGCCTCCTCGAGCCCGCGTGCCAGCAGCGACGACTTTCCAGCCTGCCGAGCGCCTTTTACCAGAACGATGCTGTCGCATTGCGCAATAGCAGATCGAAACCGTCCGTCGGTGGCGCGAACTATGTAGAACTCCGAGTCGAGAGGGACTGCGCCGCCGACCGGCTCGCACAATTGATCCGGAACGGATTGCCGGCGCCAAGAAACGTCGGGTGAACTATCGCGCGAATTAATCCCAACGCATCGATTCTTGAGTTCCTCATCGCCGGCTGTTGCGCTCCCTTTTCCCACCATAATGCTCGGCCTCGTCCGCTCGTTTTCGACTACCAGTTCGCAATCGTCGAGCTTCCTGACCTCGGCAACAAAGCGATAGCCACACTTGGACACGGTCTCGATATATCGATGCCCGTTGGAATGTTCGCCGAGGGTCTTCCGAAGCGTTGAGACGTAGCGGGTGAGATTACCCTCTTCGACAGAAGTGTCGGGCCAGATCGCTTGTATCAGGGTGTCCTTCTCCAGAAGATGACCGCTGTTCTCAACAAGCATTGTCAGAATGTCGAAGACTTTGGATGTCAACGCGATGGGCTGATCGCCGTGGAGCAGGAGACGCTCCGCGGCGTCCAAGCGGAAGACCCCGAATTCGTAGAGGCAGCTGACCCGCTGCTTCACAGATGGATTCGAAGTCATTCGAGTATCCTCCAACTCAAGGGAACCGCCCGGAAACCTGATTTTGATATCTCGCGCTTTTGCGCATTTAATGGACGCGGGGCATACGAAAAATGCAAACGGCGAATCAAACGCGTCCACCGATGGCTGACAAACGTTAAGGCACGTAGTGTGCCATTAGCCCGTCTCGGCAAAGGTGCTGCCGGGCCACCATCGCCGGCCGCCCTTCTGCGATGAATGACACAGTTAAGCCCTTCTTCGCAAACGGATGTTTCACAAAACCCTTCAAACAAGAGACCGCTGCGGTACTAAGTTTCCGGTGGCTTGTACCACTGAGTATCCAAAGTATCCAGGCGATATTTCCTTTCCAACTCGTCATTGAGGTTTCTACATTAGGTTGACCTAACTTCTCGTCTCTTCGGAAATCTTCCCGAAAAATCCCCGAAAAACCGAAGGACTTCTCAATCGCCCCTTCTGTAAGCTCCGTTCCACGATGAACCGAGAGGGAAAGCTCACGGTTTAGAAGTCCAGAGGGACGCCTCCAAGGTGGCCCTGCTTATATGGACGAAAAAAATGTCCGAAGCATTGCAAAAAAAGGAGATTACAAAATGATAATGAAAAAGATCTTGCAACGACGCCGGCAGGCGGCAACGATTGCGTTGGCGATCATCTCAGTATCGCTCGCCGTCTCAGGCATTCGCGCGCGCGCGCAGAATCAAATCCGCTACTACATCGAGGACCTGGGCACGTTTTCCTCCAGCACGCGAGCATCCGGCATAAATAACGCCGGGCAGGTTACCGGATACTCATTTGCGGCTCCTGCCGCGGCTCACGCTTTTCGATACACAGATGGCGTCGGTCTGGTGGACCTGAACTTCATTGCGCACGAAAACAATGCCTATGGCGCCGGGATCAATAGTTTCGGCCAGGTATCAGGCAGTGTGGATAGGTCCGGCGGCGCTGGAGGTTATCACGCCTTCCGCTACGCCGACGGCGTCGGTCTCATCGACCTCGGCACGCTCCCAGGCTACGCCTTCAGCTACGGCGGGGCGATAAACGATCAAGGTCAAGTCGTGGGCAGCGCTAATCGGTCGAGCTCTGATGTAGTTCGCGCGTTCCGCTTCACCGATGGTGTCGGCATGCAGGACCTTGGCACCCTCGGCGGGGGGAGTGCGGCTTACGGTATTAACAACTCAGGCGACGTCGTAGGCGTCTCGGCGACGCGCGCGACGCCGCCCGGTGATTTTTGGAATCCCGGCCATGCCTTCCTCTATACCGACGCGTCGGGAATGGTGGACCTCAACAAACTGATCGACCGCTCGCTCGGGTGGGAATTGCGGCAGGCCAATGCGATCAATGACAACAAACAGATTACCGGCTATGGCGAGCACGCTGGGGTAGGACTACATGCTTTCCGCTACAGCGGAGGGATGGTCCAGGATCTCGGCACGTTTCCGGGCGGCGGCATCAGCTACGGCGTGGGAATAAACAATCGCGGCGACGTTGTAGGCGCAGCCTACCTGGACGGGTCCGGCGTCGGCAACTTTCGAGCAATGCTCTATACCGATCGCAGGGGCATGCAGAACCTCAATAACCTGATCGACCCGGCACTCGGCTGGGTTCTGAGAGTAGCAACCGGAATCAACAAACGCGGTCAGATCGCGGGATGGGGCGAGTTCAACGGGGACGAGCATGCGTTCCGGCTCACTCCTCTGGTTGGCTTTTACTACGATGAATAAAAATCGCCCGGGCGCCGGTTGTTTGCCGGAGAGGCCTCTGGAGAAGTGTTAACGACCGCGCGCGGAATTTGGCAGGAGACGGGGAGATCGGTAAGGCAACAGTGAAACTCACTATCAATAGACTGGAGGTGCATAAAGATGAAACGGATACTTTACTTGCTGAGGCCATTGATTCTAATGGCAGCGCTGAGCGTCGGTCAGGCGATTCAAAGCCATGGGCTATCGATGCGGGGCGGGACCGCAGGAGAGAACTGGTTCCCCATAGGCCCGCCCGGTATTCAGCTCAGCAATAACGACACGATAAGCGGCCAAGTGAATGCCATCGCAGTCCACCCAAAGAACGCCGACATTTTGTACATTGGCGCAGCAGAAGGGGGAGTCTGGAAGACTTTGGACGGCGGATCGAGCTGGAAGGCGCTCACTGATTTTCAACTCGTTCGCGACGTGCCGGTTGGAGGCGGGAAGTTTGTTTCCAGAGCAACCTTATCAATTGGCTCTCTGGCAATTGATCCGTCGAACCCGGAAGTCATATATGCAGGCACAGGTGATCCAAATCGCGCTTGCTGCTTTTTTGGGTCCGACCTGGGAGTATTTCGTTCGGGAGATGGCGGAAACACATGGACGCCTTTAGGCACCGTATTCAGAGCAGGTTGTACAAGTAACGAGACGTTGAGCAGGGCTCGCGTAAACAAGATTGTCGTCAGGCCTGGGAGCCCTTCCGAAGTGTTCGCCGCTACCAACGCAGGGTTGTTCAAGTATAAAGATGACGGCGCAGATTGCTGGCAGCATGTCACGGACGGACTACCCGTTTCCGATACGGCCATTGATATGGTGAGAGATACCGCAGGCGGCGATTTATACATAGCCTTTCATGGCAAAGGCATCTTCAAGACAACTGATCTGACCGGCGACAAATGGAAGGCGCTTACTTCCGGCTTGCCTACGTCAGGGTTTGGGCGTATTGCCCTTGCAATTTCTCCCTCGCAGCCTGCTGTTCTCTACGCTGGAATCGATGTGGGGGGGCAATATCGCCTGTTCAAAACCGAAAACGCCGGAAATACGTGGATTGCCCTTCCCCACCCACCGAGCGATGGGCAACTCGACTTCGGCAATGTCATAGCGATAAGCCCTCGCGGTTCCGATTTCGTATATATCGGTCAGGTTGCATTGTGGAGGGCGACGGATGGAGGCAAAGTAGGCGGCCTGAATGACTACAATGTAACGCCACCCGTCAATAACAACTCCTGGACCACGCTCAGTTGCTGTTTGTCAGACGGCAATCCATCTCGCGGAGGATTGGACCTGCATGCCGATCTACACGACATTGTCTTCGCCCCAAAAAACAGTTTTGCCGAAAGCACATCGACTGCGGAGATAGTCTTCATAGTAAACGACGGCGGAGTCACCAAAGGTACAATAAACGACATTGGGGTCGTTACCTGGTATTCACTTACGACTGGGTTGACTCTTGGTCAGTTCGGCACAATCGGTCTCTCTCCGTCAAATGTAAATGAGGTGATTGGCGGATTTTGGCACAACGGCAATGCATTCACACGGAACCACGGTTCTTCCTGGGAGCGCTTTGGGATAGGTGGCGGTGGCGATGGGTTTCAAGCCTCCATCGACGTTGCGAGACCGGTCAGCATGCATGGCGATCGGCTTACGGTCATGTACGTTAATACCAATGCTTTCGGCGGCGGCGCCATTACTCGCGTACGAGCCGACTTCAATCACGTAATTCCGCCGCCCGCCGTCCAAGAGCAAATCTGGAGCAATAACGACACGGTTGTGCATTGGTGTGATCCTTACCACGACGGCGACTTGCTACGGCTCCAGGGTGGAAAAATATTTCGCGCTCACGATGCGGCAACAAAACCGGCCTCTGACTTGAATACCGATGCAGCTTGGGAACTTATCGACCCACCAGCCAAATCAGGTGACAGCGCGACTCTGACTTTCGAAAGAAGATTGGATGTAGATAACAAGCCAGCCTATTTTCTCGGTACAACAACTGGGCAGATCTGGCGTGGGTCGCCTGAAGTGGGCTGGGAAAAGGTTTGCGATTGCGGGGGAGAATTTGACAACAAGAAGCATGAGATAGCGATAGACCTCAACAACCCAAATCGGATTGTGGCCGTATTCAAGGGCACCGGTCCAGGCCGAGTCAAAGAGGTGAAGCGGTCCCCAGGCGGAGGGTGGGTTTCGAAAGTTATCGATGACAAGTTCAACCCGCCATTGCAAATCGACGTAGTCTATACCATTGTCGTCGATCCGTTGGATTCAAATACAGTTTTTGTCGGGACTGACCAGGGTGCCTACCGTGGACGGCTCGAGAGCGGAAACTGGCTTTGGGCTCGTTCTCCCGGAATACCAAACGTCTCAGTACCTGATCTCGAGGCCCATCAAAGATTTCTCGGGACGCAGACCGGTGTGGTGCGCGCCGGGACTTATGGTCGAGGAATATTCGAGTTGGAGCGCACGACACCTATCATCGATCTAACTTGTCCAGCCGACATTGTGGTATCCGCACTGCCGGGTCAAAACTCTGTGGTTGTCAACTATCCGCCGCTGGTTATGAATAGTCCAGGAGGGGCGGTCGTGCTCTTCTCACCACCATCCGGTTCCGTATTTCCGGCTGGTAGCACGCTCGTTAGCCTTACGGTGATCGATGCCTCAGGAAACGAGGCCACATGCACATTTACAGTCACGGTTAATCTGGCAGGCCCGCCACCTTTGGCTCTGAGTTGCGCAGGCGATCTTCAAGTAATTGTGCCTTCAGGCCAGCCTACCGTCGTAAGCTATCCGCAGCCTGTTTTGAATAAACCTGAAGGAGCCACTGTGGTTTGTTCGCCGCCATCGGGTTCGAGCTTCCCGGTTGGCACGACTACTGTTACCTGCGCCGCAAGCAACACCGGCGGAGAGACTGCTTCCTGCGCGTTCATTATCAATGTTCATTGAGCAGCACGGCGCTACTGGTGGCTACCCGGACGATTGCAACAGCAGGGCGCCGATATCGCAAATGACTTGAGGGATGAAGAAACCGCGGAAGCGATTTCTCCATCCCTCTTTCTTTGCCGCCTAAAAACCGGAAGCTTGCCTAATCCGCCTCAGTCGGCTACTTCCTTAACCTCAGCCTTGATATCTTCTCCGGCCGGGATCTCGGCGGCTTCGTACTCTTCAGCTTCTTCCACGGTTCGATCCGGCTCGAGCTTGATGTTGCGATAGTAGTCCATGCCGGTTCCCGCGGGAATCAGCCGGCCCATTATCACGTTTTCCTTAAGCCCACGCAGGTAATCGACCTTACCGCTGATTGCGGCCTCGGTCAGCACTCGCGTTGTCTCCTGGAATGAAGCGGCCGATATGAAGGACTCAGTCGAGAGAGACGCCTTCGTGATGCCAAGCAGCAGCGGCTCCATCGAAGCAGGCGTGCCGTCCTCGGCCAGGACCCGATCGTTCTCGTCCTGGAAGCGGAAGCGGTCTACCATGTCTTCGAGAAGGAACTCAGTGTCGCCGACATCCTTGACCCGCACCCATCGCAGCATCTGACGAACGATCACTTCGATATGCTTGTCGTTGATGTTGACGCCCTGCAGACGGTAAACCTCTTGAATTTCGTTCACAAGGTAGCGCTGCAGTTCCTCGATACCGCGCACGGCAAGAATATCGTGCGGATTCAACGGGCCGTCCATGAGCGGCTCGCCCGCCCTGACCCAGTCTTCCTCCTGGACGTTTATGTGCACGCCTCGAGGAATCGAGTATTCGCGTTTCTCACCGTCGGTCGCTTCAACTATCACGCGGCGCAGCCCCTTGACTATCGGCCCGAACTTGACCACGCCGTCGATCTCGGTCATCACCGCGGTTTCCTTAGGCCTGCGAGCTTCGAACAGCTCGACTACGCGAGGCAGACCGCCGGTGATGTCCTTGGTCTTTGTAGTTTCGCGTGGGATCTTGGCGATGATGTCACCGGGCGCCACGCGAACGTGTTCCTTCTCTTCCTGGACCTTCGTTGAAGCCCCAGCCCCACGCTTCTTCTTCCATTCATCGTAGTCGGCAACAAGCAGGTTCGCGCGAACCGGCATTTGATAAGTTCGCACGGCCTTGTTTTTCTCGTCGCGGATTTCGATTCTGGGCTGACGCTTCTCATCGGGCGAGTCGATGACGACGAGGTGCGACAGACCGGTCACCTCGTCCACCTCTTCGTGAACCGTCACGCCTTCGATCAAGTCCTTGAAGGTAATCGTACCCGCTTCTTCGGTCAGGATTGCGAACGTGTAAGGATCCCACTCCGCAAGCTCCTGTCCTTCTTCGACGCGCTGCCCGTCGGAAACCTTGAGCGTTGCGCCGTAGTTGATTTGATACCGCTTAAGGTCACGTCCGCGCTCGTCGACCAGCACCACCGTACCGTTGCGGTTCATTGCGACCAGATCGCCATCGCGATTCCGGACCGTCTTGAGGTCTTCGAACTTCGCGTTGCCCGCCGCGATAGCCTCGTGCTTCGTGATTTCACTCACACCACCGGCGACGCCGCCGATGTGGAAGGTCCTCATCGTAAGCTGAGTGCCCGGCTCGCCGATCGATTGCGCGGCGATCACGCCGACCGCCTCACCCAATTCGACCATCCGGCCAGTCGCCAGATTGCGGCCGTAGCATTTCACACACACGCCCCGGCGAGACTCGCAAGTCAACACCGAACGTATCCGGACGCGCTCGATTCCGCCCGCGGCCTGGATCATCCCCGCAAGATCTTCGGTGATCTCTTCGTTGGATTCCACGATGATCTCGCCGGTGATCGGATCGCTAACATCATCAAGCACAACCCGGCCGATGATTCTGTCGCGAAGCGATTCGATTTCCTCACCGCCTTCGATGATCGCCGTCGCCCAGATACCCTTGATCGTCCCGCAATCGGGCTCGCTTACGATCACGTCCTGAGCTACGTCGACCAGGCGCCGGGTGAGATAACCGGAGTCCGCGGTCTTGAGCGCCGTGTCGGCAAGTCCCTTGCGCGCTCCGTGTGTCGAGATGAAGTACTGGAGCACGTTCAGGCCTTCGCGGAAGTTCGCGCGAATCGGGGTCTCGATGATTTCGCCCGAAGGTTTGGCCATCAAGCCTCGCATACCCGCGAGCTGACGAATCTGTTGCTTCGAGCCTCTGGCTCCCGAGTCGGCCATGATCAGTATCGGATTCATTTCGCCCGATTCCTGCTCGCGGCGGTTCATCTCGGTGAACATCGCTTCGGCAACGCGCTCGGTCACGTCCGACCAGATCGCGATGACCTTGTTGTATCGTTCGCCGTTGGTGATGATGCCTTCTTTGTACTGGTTCTCTACTTCGACCACTCCGGCCTGCGCCTGTTGAACCAGCTCGGCCTTGGCAGGCGGCGTTACCAGATCATCGACGCCGATCGAGATGCCCGCCTTCGTGGCGTAAAGGAACCCAAGTTCCTTCACCTTGTCGAGCATCTTCACGGTCTCGGCGTGACCGAGCCGCAAGTGGCAATGATTTACCAGCGACTGAAGTCCCTTCTTCTTCAACGTCCCGTTCACATAAGGCATGCCTTCCGACATCTGTTCGTTGAAGATCACCCGGCCGACCGTCGTATCGATAACTCGATTCTTCAAGGTGCGAACCGCGGCGCGAATCACATCCTGATCGTCGCGCTCGTGCTCGAGATCGATGATGTCGCCCGAGAACAACAGCTTGATCGGCGATTGAGTATGGACCTCGCCGGCATCGAGAGCCAGCAATACTTCATCGCCGGATGCGAACTTGCGTCCCGCGAATTTGTCGTCCTTCTTGTCCTTCGTCAGGTAGTAGCACCCGAGAACGATGTCCTGTGTCGGCACCGCGATCGGCTGGCCGTTGGCCGGCGAAAGAATATTGTTGGACGCCAGCATCAACACGCTTGCTTCGACCTGGGCTTCGGGCGAGAGCGGAATATGCACCGCCATCTGATCGCCGTCGAAGTCTGCGTTGAACGCGGTGCAAACGAGCGGATGAATCTTGATCGCTTTTCCTTCAACAAGCACCGGCTCGAAAGCCTGTATACCAAGCCGATGAAGAGTCGGCGCGCGATTCAACAGAACCGGATGCTCGCGGATGACTTCCTCGAGAATATCCCAGACCACCGGCTCCTGGCGCTCGACCATCTCCTTCGCCTGCTTGATCGTCGCCGCGTATTGCTTCTTCTCGAGCAGGTTGTAGATGAATGGCTTGAACAGCTCGAGCGCCATCTTCTTGGGCAAGCCGCACTGATGAAGCTTGAGCTCGGGACCGACGACGATGACCGAACGCCCCGAGTAGTCAACGCGCTTCCCGAGAAGGTTCTGACGGAAGCGGCCCTGCTTGCCCTTGAGCGTATCGGAAAGCGATTTGAGCGGGCGATTGTTCGCGCCACGCAGAACGCGTCCACGGCGGCCGTTATCGAACAGCGCATCGACCGCTTCCTGAAGCATGCGCTTCTCGTTGCGGACGATGACTTCCGGCGCCTTCAGCTCTATGAGTTTGGACAGACGGTTGTTGCGATTGATCACTCGTCGATACAGGTCATTCAAATCGCTTGTCGCAAAGCGGCCGCCGTCCAGTGGAACCAGCGGACGAAGCTCGGGCGGAATAACCGGTATCACGTCCAGGATCATCCAGTCCGGGTGATTACCCGAACGCCGGAATGCATCGACGACCTTGAGCCGCTTCGAGAACTTGAGCTTCTTCTGCTGTGAAGTCTCGTCCTTCATTTTCTGCCGCATCTCGATGGACAGATCTTCGACTTCGACTTTTTGCAGCAACTCCTTGATCGCTTCGGCTCCCATCTTGGCGATGAAACGCCCCGGGAATTCCTGCATGAGCTGGCGGTAACGATCGTCAGGCAGCAGCTCTTTTTCTTTAAGCTCCGGAACGTCTCCCGGATCGATCACAATATAGGATTCGAAATAAAGGACCTTTTCAAGCTCTCGCAATGGTATGTCGAGCAAGTGACCGATACGCGAGGGAAGCCCCTTGAAGAACCAGACGTGCGAGCACGGGCTCGCGAGCTTGATGTGGCCCAGCCGTTCGCGCCGAACTTTGGATTGAGTGACCTCGACGCCGCATTTGTCGCACACCACGCCGCGGTGCTTCATGCGTTTGTACTTTCCACAGAGACATTCCCAGTCGGTCACCGGTCCAAATATTTTCGCGCAGAACAACCCGTCACGCTCCGGCTTGAAGGTCCGGTAGTTGATCGTTTCGGGCTTGGTCACCTCACCGTGTGACCAACCGAGGATCTTCTCCGGTGAGGCAAGACTTATTCTTATCGCTTCAAAGTCAGGCGCCAGGCTTGTTTTTTCTTGATGTGTCCTAAACATTTCTCGGTTACCCCTCTGTCAAAAGGTTCAGAGTTCAGGGTTCAGGGTTCAGGGTTTCTGCAACTCTGAACTCCGAACTCGGAACCCTGAACGGGTTCCTTATTCGGTTACCACTTCTTCTTCCACTACTTCTTCGCTTCGGCGCATCAGCTCAACATCCAGACACAGCGATTGAAGCTCGCGAATCAGAACGTTGAACGACTCGGGCACGCCGGGATCGAAGTCGGCCTCGCCCTTAACGATCGCCTCGTAAATCTTCGAGCGACCGGCTACGTCATCAGACTTCGCGGTCAGCAGTTCCTGGAGTATGTGCGCCGCTCCGTAAGCCTCGAGCGCCCAGACTTCCATTTCTCCGAATCGCTGGCCGCCGAATTGAGCCTTGCCGCCCAGGGGCTGTTGCGTGATCAGCGAATACGGCCCGATTGACCGCGCGTGAATCTTGTCGTCGACCAGGTGTGACAGCTTCATCATGTATATGTAGCCGACCGTCACTTGCTGCTCGAACGGATCGCCGCTCATTCCGTCATAAAGCACGGTCTTGCCTGAGGTCGGAAGATGAGCGTATTCGAGCAGCTTCTTGATATCCGATTCTCGCGCGCCGTCAAAGACCGGCGACGCGTACGGAATGCCGTCAACCATTGTGCGAGCGTGCTCGATCAACTCGGTGTCGGGCATCTCGGTAAGCCGCTCCTGCCACTCGGAACTGGCGAACACATCGCGGTAGACCTTTCGAATCTGGTCGACCTTTGTGCCGTCTGCAAGCAAGTCGCTGATGCTCTGCCCGATTACCTTCGACGCCCAGCCAAGGTGAGTCTCGAGAATCTGGCCTACGTTCATACGCGAAGGTACGCCGAGCGGGTTCAACACGATTTCGACCGGAGTGCCGTCAGGCAGGTAAGGCATTTCCTCTTCAGGAAGAATCCTTGCGATGACGCCCTTGTTACCGTGACGGCCGGCCATCTTGTCGCCCACCGAGAGCTTGCGTTTCATGGCGATGAACACCTTCACCATCTTGATCACGCCCGGCGGAAGCTCGTCGCCCTTCTTCAGCTTGTCGATGTTCTCGTTATGAAGCTGCTGCTGAACCTTGACTTGTCTTTCGGTGCGCCGCTCGATGTCCGCGATCTCACCTTGCACGTCGACGCGAGTGCTGGTGATCTCGATCTTGCGCAATGCGCCGATCTCGAGTTGTTCGAGGTCTTCGCGCGTGAGCTTCGCGCCCTTGGTCAACAGCTTCTTGTTTTTGTAGACGAGATCATCGGAAAGCCGCTGGCCTTCGAGCAACTCGAAGATCCTCTTGTTGCGTTCGTCCTCGAGAATTCGAACTTCATCGCGGAGATTCTTTTCGAGCTTCTCTTCTTCAGCCCGTTCGATGGCGAGCGAGCGTTCGTCCTTCTCAGCGCCTTTTCGAGTAAACACCTTGACGTCGACAACGGTGCCGTCGATGCCCGGCGGACACGTAAGGCTTGCGTCGCGCACGTCGCCGGCCTTCTCACCGAAGATCGCGCGAAGCAGTTTCTCTTCGGCGGTAAGCTGGGTCTCGCCCTTCGGTGTGACCTTGCCTACCAGAATCGAGCCCGGTTTGACTTGCGCGCCGATGCGGATGATTCCGGAGTCGTCCAGATCACGCAGGGCGGACTCGGACACGTTCGGTATGTCGCGAGTGATTTCCTCGGGCCCGAGCTTTGTGTCGCGCGCCTCGACCTCGAGCTCCTCGATGTGAATCGAGGTGAACGAGTCTTCCTTGACCAGCTTCTCCGACACGAGAATCGCGTCTTCAAAGTTGTATCCGCGCCACGGCATGAACGCGACCAGAACGTTGCGGCCCAGAGCCAATTCGCCGCGATTGGTGCACGGCCCATCCGCGATCACTTCGCCCTTCTTTACCGGCTGGCCTTCGCGAACGGTCGGCTTCTGATTGATGCATGTGTTCTGGTTCGACCGCTTGAACTTCGTAAGCTGATATATGTCGGCGTTGATCTCTCGCGAGGTCGTTCCTCCCGCTATGCCGTGCTCGGCGCGGATGATGATGCGCTCCGAGTCGACCGAATCAACAACACCGTCACGCTTGGCAATAACCACCGCGCCCGAATCCTGAGCAGTGACTCGCTCCATTCCGGTGCCGACAAGCGGAGCCTCGGCTCTCAGAAGCGGAACCGACTGGCGCTGCATGTTCGAACCCATCAACGCGCGGTTTGCGTCGTCGTTTTCGAGAAACGGTATCAACGACGCAGCTACCGAGACGAGTTGTTTCGGACTCACATCAACCAGGTCCAGCTCTTCGCGCAGGCAAAGATTTCTGGTTTCGCCCGCCTTTCGAGCGGCGAGTCGTTCCTGAAGAATCCGGCCCTGCTTGTCGACTTCGACTGTAGCCTGGCCTATCGTGTATTTGTCCTCTTCCCACGCCGACAAATAGAACGGGTACGGCTCGTACTCGACTGGGGTTTGTTCGGCTGCCCCGAGCTTCTTGCTGGTCCTGTCGACCTGTTCCTTCGGGAGGTGGTCCCCGACGTTGTACTCGCTGTCTCCGGCCGATGTGATCCGAACGTAATCGATCACACGCCCGTTCTCGACCTTTCGATAAGGTGACTCGATAAAGCCGAATTCATTGATCCGCGCAAAGCAGGAAAGAGAAGAGATCAAACCGATGTTCGGACCTTCAGGCGTCTCGATCGGACATATCCGGCCGTAGTGTGTCGGGTGAACGTCGCGAACTTCGAACCCCGCGCGTTCGCGTGACAGGCCGCCGGGCCCAAGCGCCGAGAGCCGGCGTTTGTGGGTGATCTCCGAAAGCGGATTCGTCTGATCCATGAACTGCGACAACTGCGATGAACCGAAGAACTCCCGGACTGCCGCGGTCACCGGCTTCGCGTTGATCAAATCGCGAGGCATCGCCGTTTGCATTTCCTGATGGATCGACATCTTCTCTTTGATCGCGCGCTCCATGCGCACGAGCCCGATGCGAAACTGATTTTCGAGAAGCTCGCCCACCGCTCGCACTCGACGATTCCCGAGGTGGTCGATGTCATCGGCCTCGCCGATTCCTTTGCGCATCTTCAGCACGTAGTCGATCACGTCGACGAAGTCCGTGGTCGAAAGCGTTTGCTGATCCAGGCGGTCACGCTCGGGTTTGCCGAGCTTGATGTTTGCCTTCAACCGGCCGACTCGTGAAAAGTCGAACTTGCGTTCGTCGAAGAACATACCGCGGAAAAGATTCCACGCGGTAAGGATGGTCGGCGGATCGCCGGGCCTCATCTTGCGATAGATCTCGAGAATCGCATCGCGCGGAGTCTTTACCGAGTCTTTCTTGAGAGTCTGGCTGACTACGACCCCGACGTCGTCGCGCTCGGGAAAGCACAGCTCAGCGGTGGACACGCCCGACTCGACGATTTGCTGCCACTCGCGTTGCGTAAGCTCGGTGTTGGCTTCGGCGATCACTTCGCCGGTGTCGGTATTAACCACATCGTCGATCAGGAAAGCTCCCTCGAGTTCCTGCGGGTCGACCGTCACCGACTTGATCTTCGCTTTACGCAGCGATTCGATGTCACGCTTGGTGAGCTTCTTCGCATGACCGCCGCCGCGCACTATTACTTCGCCGGATTTGTCTTCGACCGTCTCGGCAAGATGCAGGCCGACCAGTCCATCCGACGGTTCGAAGTGTAACTGGCCATTCTTGATCGAGGCCCTGTGCGCGGTGTAGAACATCCGCAGCACTTCGGCGTCGGTGAAGCTCGCCCGCTTGATTTCGTCCTCGAGGTGCGAGTCGGTGCCCATGCGATCGACGTCGATCTTCTCCATGAGCCCCAGCGCCCTGAGAAAAACGGTCCCGAGGAATTTGCGCTTGCGGTCGATCCGAACGTACAGCAGGTTCTTGGCGTCATACTCGAACTCGACCCACGAGCCGCGATACGGGATAACCTTCGCAAGGAAATATGTATTGTTGTTTTCCTTCTCGAAAAACACGCCCGGTGAGCGATGGAGCTGACTCACGATCACGCGCTCGGTTCCGTTGATGATGAAGGTGCCGTTGTCGGTCATCAGGGGAATCTCGCCAAAGAACACCTCTTCCTCTTTGATGTCGCGGATCGACTTTTGTCCGGTGTCCTCGTCGGTGTCCCAGACAGTCAGGCGGATCTTGACCTTCAGCGGCACCGCGTAGGTCATCGACTTTTCCTGACACTCCTTTTCCGAGTGCTTGTGCTGAAGCGTGACCGGCTCGCCGCAATTGTCGCAGAGGACGGGCGACACCGTGTTCATCGTTCCGCACTGTGGGCAGGTCTGTTCTTCGGCCGCGTACGGGTTGACTCGCAGGATTGCGCCGCAGGACCGGCAGTTGGTGCGCAGGTGATACAGCCCCTCGAGCTGTCCGCACTTGCACTGCCAGTTCCCGATCGCGTACTCGACGAATTCAAGCTGTGAGGTTTCGCGGAAATCTGTAATCGGGAATACCGATCTGAACACGGCTTGAAGACCGGTGTTCTCGCGTTCAGCCGGAAGAAGATCCATCTGAAGAAATCGATTGTAAGACTGGCGTTGAACCTCGATGAGGTTCGGTATTCTGATCGCCGTTTTGATTCGAGAAAAATCGTACCGCTCGCGGCCTATGCCGTTACCAGTATTCGCAAGTGCTGACATGTCGCTCCTCGATTAGAAGGGAAGAAGCTTGCAGCCGGCCACACCAGGACCAGCTTTCAAAGGAGAAGTTTGTCCACGCAAAACGGGGTAAGTTACGCGAGGAAATCTCTCAAAGCCAGTTAGCTTTAGACCCGCTGCAAGCTTGGAACATTTTGAGCGCAAAACGGCGAAGAACGGCCGGAGACACTTACTCCCACCGCGATCTTCGCGTGTTTTTGAACGCCAAATAAACTTTATTGTCGTCGCCGCCCTATTCGTTGCTATGACCCGATATTACACAACGGCGCCACGGTCGGTCAAGCGCCGTTCGTCATTGGTCATTAGTCACTGGTCATTGGTCATTAGTCATTCCTCCCTCTCCTGAGGGTCGACACCGCCGGTTGACTAAGGACCAGGGACCAATGACCAAGGACTATTTTAGTTCGACAGTCGCGCCGGCGTCGGTCAGTTTCTTCTTTAGCGCTTCGGCCTCGTCCTTCGGAACGGCTTCCTTTACCGCCTTGGGCGCGGCCTCGACCAGGTCCTTGGCTTCCTTCAGACCAAGCGCGGTGATCTCGCGAACGACCTTGATGATCCCGATCTTCTTGGCGGGATCAGCCATTCCCGTAAGCACGACGTCGAACTCATCCTTCTCTTCGACGGCTGGAGCAGCGGCAGCACCGGCGCCGCTCGGCGCAGCGGCAACCGCGGCGGCCGCAGCCGAAACTCCGAATGTCTCCTCCATCATTTTGACCAACTGCGAGGCCTCCAGCACCGTGAGGTCCTTGATCTGATCAACTATTCCCTGAAGCTTCTCTGACATGACTATTCGTCTCCTGTTGATTCTGCTCTACAACGTCGACTGCTTGGCCGGCGCATCCCCGGCTGCCGCGAGTCATCCGAGCCGCTGCACTGACAATTGGCGAGCGGCGCTACGATTGCGCAATCGAGTATGAGCCTCCACAAGCCCGCACCCGATTTCGGATCGCGGATTTCGGCGTGCGGATTCGTCCGCATTCCGCAATTCGCAGTCCGCAATTCCTATCCCTGCGCCTCTTTTTGAGCGCGCACCTGATCAACCACGATCGCGAGGTTCCGCGCGACTCCGGCCGTCACCACCGCAAGTCGCTGAGCTCCGCTGTTGATCACGAACATAACCTTAGAGATCAGCTCTTCCTTCGACGGCAGGTTCGAAAGCGATTCAATATCCTTGACATCGATCGCGCGGCCTTCCACCACCGCGGCCTTGAAGCTGAACACCGGCGTTTCCTTTGCCCATTTCGAAAGCAGCTTCGCGAGCGTGACTGGGTCCGTCTTCGAGAGGGCCACCGCCGTCGCACCCGTAAACCGGTCCTTCACCTGTTCCATCGGCGTACCGTCGGCGGCTCGAATCGCGAGAGTGTTCTTGACTACTCGATAAGAAACGTTCGCCTGCCGCAGCTCGCGGCGCAAACGCTCGTCGGCGCCAACCTTGATTCCCTGGAACCCGACCAGAAGCGCATTAGGCGATTCCTCAAATTCCCGATGAAGCACTTCGATCTCTTTTTCTTTTTGCAGTCTTGTTTTCACGATTGCTCTCCAAATTTAGAGTTCAGTCTAGAGTTCAGCCTCCAGGCTGCGTCGTCATCGCAAGCCGAAGCCTGACTCTGAACTAAAACTCCGCGGTGTTCAGTCTTATGCCCGGTCCCATCGTCGACGAGATCGTCGCGTTCTTGACGTACTTGCCTTTCGCCGCCGAAGGCTTCGCGCGCATCACCGCATCGATCAGCGTCTTGGCATTCTCTGCGAGTCGTTCCTTATCAAAGCTCACCTTCCCGACCGGCGCATGGATCACGCCGGTTTTGTCGACTCGGAACTCGATCTTGCCTGCTTTGGTCTCGCGGACGGCCCGTCCGACTTCAACGGTAACTGTTCCGGTTTTAGGATTAGGCATCAACCCGCGCGGGCCAAGGATTTTCCCAAGTTGCCCGACCGATCTCATCATGTCCGGCGTCGCGATGAGCGCATCGAAGTCAAGCCAGCCGCCTTTTATCTTATTCACGATATCGTCGCCGCCCACTTCGTCGGCCCCCGCTTCCTGGGCTTCCTGTACCTTTTCAGCGGACGCGATTACCACTACGCGTTTTGACTTGCCGAGTCCGTGCGGCAATACCACAGTGCCTCGGACCAACTGATCGGCCTTGCGGGGATCGACTCCCAGAGTCATCCCCAGCTCAACGGTCTCATCAAACTTCGCGAAAGCCACTTTCTTCGCGAGTTCCACCGCTTCGCCGATTGAGTAAACGCGACTGCGGTCAACCTGCTCAGCAGCTTCTCGATATTTCTTGCCAGCCATAATTCATCTCCCAGGTAGTTAACGTGACAGGCTCGCGAGCCCGATCACTCCCTATGTTTGAGCGCCACTCAATGCAGGGGCGTCCCTCCGTGGGCGCCCTCCTTCATCGGTCGCAGATATCAGCGTCCGAAGAGGGGCGCCCACGGAGGGACGCCCCTACATGAATTTGAATCGTTAGTCGACGACGTCGAGACCCATATTTCGAGCCGTGCCCTCAATCGTTCGCATCGCCGCTTCGACCGAAGTCGTGTTCAGATCGGGTAACTTGGTTCGCGCGATCTCTTCGACCTGCTTCCGGGTTACCTTGCCCATCTTCTCACGGTTCGGGCGAGGAGAGCCTTTGTCGATGCCCGCGGCCTTCTTCAGAAGATCGGCAGCAGGCGGCGTCTTGGTGATGAACGTAAAGGAGCGGTCCGCGTAGACCGTTATCACCACCGGTATGTTCATATCGACGATGCTCGCAGTCTTGGCGTTAAACGCCTTGCAGAACTCCATGATGTTTACGCCGTGTTGACCAAGCGCGGGACCGATTGGAGGCGCGGGATTCGCTTTCCCGGCCGGGACTTGAAGCTTGATATACGCAGTTATCTTCTTTGCCATAATTGGGTCCTTTGCGAGCCGGCATCACCGTAACATCAGGGCGATGCTGAAACTCTCCCCCTTCTTTAACTGTTCAGAGTTTCGGGTTAGGGGTTCAGCGTTCCAACCAGGAACCCTGAACTCCGAACCCGAAACCTTATTCTTCTTCCGAGAACGTCAACTTCTCGACGTCCAGGAAATTCAACTCGACAGGTGTCGACCGTCCGAATATCGTAACCATGACTTTCAACACACCCTTGTCAGGGTTGATCTCTTCGACCTGCCCGGTGAATCCACTAAATGGTCCCGACAGGATCCGCACGTGTTCGCTGTGCTGGAAGGTGTGTTTCGGCTTCGGCTTTTCGGCGGCCTCTGTGACGTGATGCACAATCTGGTCGACTTCTTCCCCGGTAAGCGGCGTTGGTTTTTGTCCGCCCACGAACCCGGTCACCTTCGGAGTCGACTTGATTATGTGCCAGACTTTTTCACCCACCTCACCCTTCTCATCGGTTTCAATTTCGACGAGCACGTAGCCGGGAAAGAACATTCGAGAAGTCTCAACTCGTTTCGATCCGCGCATCTCGACTACTGTTTCCGTAGGAACAAGGACCTGTGTAATCTGATCGGCCATATCGTAGGCCTGGATCCGCGACTGCAGAGACTCCTTCACCTTCTTCTCGTAACCCGAGTACGTGTGAATGATGTACCAGTTTCTCGGCATAAGTCCTTAGCCTATCTTATCGCCCTCTCAAGCGCTTGAAACCCGAGCGTCACGAGCCGATCCACTCCCCACAGATAAAAACCAAAGAACACGATCGCAAGCAGCACCACAACCGTAGTGCTCCAGACCTCGCTGCGCGTCGGCCACGTGGTCTTTCGCATCTCCTGTTTGACGGCCTGGTAGAAGTCGCTGAGACGCCCCATATATGAGAGTTTCGGGAGCTTGATCCCTCGCTCCCCGCCTTCGTCCGCTCGACTCGGCTCCTCTCGAAGCGGCTCTTCGTCATCTGGAAACTCTGTTACTCGACTCATGCTCTACCTCGCACCTGCCACCCGCTTGCCATTTTCGATTTCGTGGCAGGGGTACCAGGATTCGAACCCGGCCTTACGGTTTTGGAGACCGCCGTGCTAGCCGCTAACACTATACCCCTGTCTCGATTGCCGATTGACGATTTCGGATTGCCGATTCGCAGCCGACAATCGAAAAAGACAATCGAAAATCGGCAATCGCCAATCGCAAATCCGCAATCATTTCGTCTCTTTGTGAGGAGTGTGACTCCTGCACTTATTGCAAAACTTTTTGAACTCGAGGCGATCCGGAGTCTTCTTCTTGTTCTTGGTCGTTACGTAATTCCGGTTCTTGCACTCGGTGCATTGAAGCGTAATGTTGTCTCTTGGCATAACCCCTCAACCCGCGTCCGACAAACTTCGTCCTTAGTCATTCGTCATTCGTCCCCTGGCTCTCATTGCCAGTGACTAATGACCAGTGACTAATGACTCTTACTCGATAATCTCGGCGACCGTTCCCGCGCCTACCGTTCGTCCGCCTTCCCGGATCGCAAACCTCAATCCCTTCTCCATCGCGATCGGCGCTATCAACTCGATCACCAGCCCCGAATTGTCTCCAGGCATCACCATCTCTACTCCTTCGTTCAACGTCG
>DATNBZ010000013.1:0-23107 GCA_035607285.1 Blastocatellia bacterium
GGTTCAGTGACCTGAGCGCACCGTCCATCCAGCCCTGCGGTGGCCAACGTTTGAACCTCGAGAATCAGCGTCGCCGTGTACACCGCGGGCATGTGAAATCGCTTCTTCGCACAACTGCGCTTCTTGCGACGATGCTGCTCGCTTCCTTCGCTGTCCATGCTCAGAGCGCGCCTGACGTCTCTAAAGTCGAGCCGCCAAGCTGGTGGGCGGGTCATTCCATGAATCCCGTGCGCGTGTTGATTCGCGGTCGAAACCTGAAAGGTGCGAGAATCCAGAATCCCGGCAATGGCATAACGGCAGGGACGGCGAAGGTCAATGCCGCCGGCACATACATCTTCGTTGATGTGACGATCGGCCCAAGCGCGGCCCAGGGGCGACGGACCCTGCGAATTACCACGCCCGCGGGAACAACCGAAGCGCAGTTTGAAATCTTGCCGCCTCTCGCACGCGAGGGCCGCTTCCAGGGATTCACCACCGATGATGTAATCTATCTCATAATGCCCGATCGCTTCGCGGACGGAGACCCCTCAAACAACGATCCTCCGCAATCGCGCGGACTCTTCGATCGCTCGAGGACCCGCTACTATCACGGAGGCGATCTCGAAGGAGTTATCAATCACCTGCCATATCTGAAGGGGCTTGGGATTACCGCCGTCTGGCTCACGCCATGGTACGACAACGTCAACCACTTGAACGAGCGCGAGCAATATCCCGAAGGCTCGAGTGGTGCTCGGCAACCGATTACCGATTATCACGGGTACGGCGCGGTCGATTTCTACGGCGTCGAAGAACACTTCGGCACGCTGGCCAAGTTGCGCGAGTTGGTCGACGCCGCTCATCGGCTCGGAATCAAAGTCATTCAAGACGAAGTAGCCAATCACACCGGCCCTTATCATCCCTGGGCCGACGACTCGCCGACACCAACCTGGTATAACGGAACGAAGGAACATCACCTCGCGAATACTTTTCAAACCTGGGTGCTTCACGATCCACATCGGTTCGAGCAAATGAAGCGCGAAACGCTCGAGGGCTGGTTCATCGACATCCTTCCCGACCTGAATCAAAACGACGAAGAGACCGCCCGCTACATAATTCAAAACACTTTGTGGTGGATCGGCGTGACCGGCCTCGATGCGATTCGGCAGGATACGTGGCAGTACGTGCCCAACAGTTTCTGGCGTCGATGGACCTCGGCGATAAAGCGCGAGTACCCACACTTCAACGTTGTAGGCGAAGTCCTGGATGGTGATGTGGCTCACTGTTCTTTTTTTCAGGGTGGGCGCTCGCGGTTTGACGGAATCGACACCGGGTTGGATGCGTTGTTCGACTTTCCGCTTCTTTATCCGCTACGTCGAGCGTTTGCCCAGGGCAAGAGCTTGAAGGAAGTCGCTTGGGTCCTTTCTCAAGATCAACTCTATCCGAACCCGAACGTGTTAGTCACCGTTCTTGGCAATCACGATATGGGTCGCTTCATGAGCGAAACCGGCGCGACGGTCGCGGGGTTGAACCTGGCGCACTCGCTGATTATGACTATGCGCGGCACTCCGCAGATCTACTACGGCGACGAGATAGCGATGAAAGGCGGCGGTGATCCGGATAACCGCCGCGACTTTCCGGGAGGATTTCCCGGCGACGCTCGAGACGCATTCAAAGACGGACGGACTGCCGACGAACAAGCCGCGTTCGGGCACCTTCAGAAACTCGGCAGGCTGCGAGCGGAACTCGAGCCGTTGCGTCGCGGGGCTCTGGTGAATCTGTTCATCTCTGATCAGCAATATGCGTATGCGCGCACGACCAGACAGGCTTCGGTGGTTGTCGTGATCAACAATGACGCTCGACCTGCTACGGTCAGGTTCAGCGCCGCGGGCACGGGGTTAGCTAATGGGACAAAGCTCACTGATCGGCTTGGCAACGCTAATGAAACGACAGTTACAGACGGAATGATGAGCGTCGATCTGGCCGCCCGCTCCGCGGCGATATTCGTAAAACGTTGACCATGTAAGGGCGGCCCTCCGTGGCCGCCCCTTTTGGCAAGTCCGCGTGTCAGCCTCTACCAACGAGGGGCGGCCACGGAGGGCCGCCCTTACATGTCGCTGCAGTCGGCTAGAATGAAAGAAAAGAGAGGAACCGATCTGATGGAAAAACCACGTTTGAGTTTCTGGCAGATCTGGAACATGAGCTTCGGGTTTCTGGGTATCCAGTTTGGCTGGGGATTGCAGCTCGCAAACATGAGCGCGATCTACACGTACCTGGGCGCCGACGCGGATCGCATACCTCTTCTATGGCTCGCGGGTCCGATGACCGGCCTGCTCGTTCAGCCGATCATCGGATCGATGAGTGATCGCACCTGGAACCGACTAGGGCGGCGCCGGCCATACTTCCTCACCGGCGCGATTCTGTCGAGCGTTGCTCTGTTCTTCATGCCGGATTCTACCGCGCTCTGGATAGCAGCAAGCCTCCTGTGGATTCTCGATGCAAGCATCAACATAAGCATGGAACCTTTCAGGGCGTTCGTAGCGGATAAGCTCAACGTAAATCAACGCACCGTGGGATTCGTCATGCAGAGCTTCTTCATCGGGATTGGAGCTACGCTTGCGAACGTCTTGCCGTATCTATTCAGAAGGGGCGGCGTCACCGGAAGAACCGCCAGCGGCATTCCGCTTACCGTTCAGTACTCTTTCAAGATCGGAGCGTTGGCGTTTCTGTTATGCGTGCTTTGGACCGTGTTCACATCAAAGGAATACCCGCCCGAGGATATCGAAGCGTTCAAGAAGAAACGAGCGGAGAAGACAGGCTTCGCCGCCGGTCTCTCGGAAATAGTTTCGGCGATCCGCGAGATGCCCCGGACCATGAAGCAGCTCGCGGTTGTTCAGATTTTCACATGGCTGGGCCTGTTCTGTATGTGGATGTTTTTCGGTTTGATGACCTCGCGACACATCTTCGGAGCAAGCGATGCGAGTTCGACGCGGTTCGCCGAAGGCAGCGAATGGGGCGGCATCTGTTTCGCGGTGTATTCGATAGTCTGTTTCGTAGTTGCGTTCGCATTGCCGAAGCTTGCATCGGCGACGAGTCGAAAGACGGTACACGCTGTGGCTTTGATTTGCGGCGGCGTCGGGCTGCTCTCGACTTATCTCATTCACGACCCGTGGGTGTTGTTGTTGACGATGGTCGGCGTCGGCATCGCGTGGGCGTCGATACTCTCGATGCCTTACGCGATTCTTTCGGGCTCGCTGCCGGCGGCGCGTATGGGCGTGTACATGGGGATCTTCAACTTCTTCATTGTCATTCCGGAGATCATTGCCTCGCTGAGCTTTCAACCGCTGGTCAAGAAGGTGTTCAATAACAACCCTCTTTACGTGGTGATGCTTGGAGGCGCTTGCCTGCTCGTTGCGGCCGCGCTGGTAGCCCGAGTCCGCGACGTTGCCGATCAAATTCCGGCTGCGGAAGTAATCGCGGCCGACAAAGCCGAGCCTTTTATTGTTCCGGAGTCGGCTCAGCCCGTGCCGAGCACCGGCCTGGTCGAGGAATAGAAGCGCGACAGTCTCACACAAACGTCTTGTGTGGGCGTCCTCCTTCCTTACAAAACACGCTACGGCGGAGAGGAGCTCCCGCGGAGTAAGCATGCTCGTATTAACGAGCGATACATTGAAGCAACCGAAGGATTGGCCGTGGTTTCTAGTGAGTGGCGCCTCTAGATGTCACTGCGGTGTGAGATTTTCATCACGGTGCGTTCCGCTTGCCACAGCGTTCGCAAGACCCGCCGGATCGAATGGCTTCGCCATGTGGATATCGTAACCCGCGTCGAGCGCGCCGGCGCGATCGTCGTCGCCCGCGTAAGCAGTAAGGGCGATCGCGTGTGTCCTTGTACCGCGGTTCGTCTCCATCGCGCGCACCTTTCTCATAAACTCCAATCCATCCATATGCGGCATGCCTATGTCAGACACGATTACGTCGGGCCACGCGCCTGGGCCGCATTCCAGGAGCGTGCCAAGCGCTTCAGAAGCGGTAGCCACGGCGATTACTCGGGCGCCTCGCCTCGAGAGCACCGTTCCAACCAGCTCACGAGCGTCGCTCTCGTCGTCAACCACGAGCACGCGTGCGCCTTCCAGCATCGCGATCTCTGCCGGCGCTTCGTTGTTGATGTTGCTGGTTGTGTGGTGCGCGGATAATCTCGCGGTGTCAATTCTGGTTTCGTTCCATGGCCCCGCAATCAACAGGCCCGATTCCGAAATGCGAGGCTGCCCGAGAGGCAGGCTGACTATGAAAGTCGCGCCGCGACCCTCGCCCTCGCTCTCAGCCCGAACGTTGCCGCCGTGCATCTCGACCAGGTGCCGGACAATGGCAAGACCGAGACCGAGGCCGCCATGCCTGCGCGTGAGCGCGCTGTCCGCCTGCCGGAACCTGTCGAAGACGTGGGGAAGAAACTCGGGCTTGATTCCGATGCCGGTGTCGCTCACAACAATGCGCGCGTTGTTGTCGACGCGCTCGAGCTTGATCATCACGCGCCCGCCTTCCGGAGTAAACTTGATCGCATTCGAGAGCAGGTTCCATACCACCTGTTGCAAGCGATTGACGTCACCCCTGATCGATCCGACTCTGGGATCAAGCGAGACCGCAAGTTGAATCTCGCGAGCCTGCGCCGCCGGCCGAACTACGTCGATGGCGGCTTCGGTGAGAGGCACAAGCTCGACGGCTTCGGCATCGAGCCGCAACTTTCCGGTGATGATGCGCGAGACGTCGAGAATGTCCTCGATGAGGCTTGCCTGGATCTTTGCATTGCGCTCGATGATTTCGAATGCGTGACTCGATCCGTCGTCGTCCAGTTTTCCCTCGCGCAGCAATTGAGCCCAACCCAAAATCGCGTTAAGCGGCGTGCGCAGCTCGTGAGAAACAGTCGCGAGGAATTCGTCCCTCAACTGATTAGCCGACTGCGCCTCGCCGTAGAGCCGCGCGTTGTCGATAGCCAACGCGGCGCGTTGCGCGAGCTCCTGCGCGAGCGCAAGATCGCCGGAGCCGTAGCGGCGCCCGGAGTCTGCGATCATAAAAGTTATCGCACCCAACGTGCGACCCCGGGCCACGAGTGGAACAATCATTCCTGACCTCGCTCCGAGATGTTTTATCATTTCGAGCTGCTCAGAATCCGCCGCGTAGGCTTCCAAAGCGGAATCGGTAATTTCAGCATGGATTTCAGGCTCGCCCGTCCGCAGCACATTGGGCACGCCGTGCGGTGAGCTGGGGTCTAGAGGATAACGCTGCCTCAGCTCTCGAGCCGTCTCAGCTCTCGCCGTGTCTACGTGCGAAACCGACAGCAGGCGGGGCAGTCCGTCTTCGTCCAGCATATCTACCGCGCACCAATCGGCGATGTGTGGCACCGCGAGCTCGGCCAGCTCCGAGAGACGAGTCTCGTAGTTGAGAGATCGGTTCAGAATCGCGCTGGCCTCGGCGAGAAAGCGCTGCGACTCTTCCGCTTGTTTGATGTAGTGAATGTCGGTTGCGGTCCCGAACCATTGAAGCACGCCGCCGTTATCGTCCTTAAGCGGCACGACCCGGGCGAGATGCCAGCGGTATGCCCCGTCGGCTCGCCTCAAGCGGCACTCCATTTCATACGGTTCGCTGGCCTCGATGCCTCTCGCGCGCAGTGCTACAACGCGGGCGACATCGTCGGTATGTACCACCTCGATCCACTTCTGGCGCAGGAATCGATCTGTTTCCAGCGCGGTGAACTCCTGCCATCGACTGTTGACGTATACAGCGTTACCGTCGGCGTCGCTCGCCCACATCAAGTGACGCACCGCCTCGGCAAGGGTTCTGTAGCGAGCCTCACTTACACGAAGCGCCTGCTCGACGCGCTTGCGTTCGGTGACGTCGCGCGCGATCCCCTGCACTCCCGCCGGCTCGCCGTTCCGGTAAATCAACCTGCTGCCAACTTCGAGCGTCAACGTCGAGCCGTCCCGGGCGGTGAGTTCGACTTCATAAGTCGTAAGCGTTTCGCCGCCGAGTTTGCGGTCGAGCATTTGCCGCATAACGTCGACGTTGTCGGGCTTAACCAGTGCGGTGATCGGCTTGTTGGCAAGCTCGTCGAATCGATATCCGGACAGGCGTTCGCCCGCCTTGTTCAGCGAAGTCAGATTGCCCTCGAGATCGAGCGTGTAGATGATGTCGTTGGCGTTCTCGAACAGCTCCCGGTAACGCTCTTCACTCTCTCTTAAGGCTTCGTGTGCAGGTTCCGGTCCCATTGTTCAGCAACCTGGTTCAAGATTAGTCATATCGAATCGCAAGCTTCATGGTTATCGAAAAAACATGGTTATCGAACAACTCGGCTCTTGCAAGCCCTGTCAGGCTCCCCCGTAGGGGTGCAATGTTTATAGTTGCGACGCCGACGTGGTTCTTCCTAGCGCCGTTAGGTGCGGAATACAAGTTGAGCGCAGGGACATTTCACCCCTACGGGGTTCGCAACATAGTGAACTTGCCACTATAGACATTCTACCCCTACGGGGTTCCAGGGAATTCTCAGGACACTTCCTCCGGCGAAGAGTCCGGGCGGTTCCCGCCCAAGTCCCACTTCAAATCACACCCAACACCCTCTGATCCGGGAGCCGTAAGTTGACAATCAAAACCTCGTTTCATTACTGTCTCAACGCCCCGATTGGCGAGTCCACATAATCACTTTTAGCAGCGGCAAAGATGCTACCGATCAAATCGATCATCGACCCCAGTGACGAGGCTTATCGAACTAATTACGCGGCCAATGTGTCGGCCGTCGAAAGATTGAAAGCCCAACTCGCGCTCTCCACCAAAGGCGGCGGCGAACAATACAACAAGCGCCACCTCGCGCGGGGCCGCTTTCTGCCTCGCGAGCGCATAGAGATGTTGCTCGACGAAGGCTCTTACTTTCTCGAGATCGCGCCGCTGGCCGGCATAGGCATGCAAAACGAATTCGTCGGAGCGGGCGTCGTCGGAGGAATCGGCCTCGTATCCGGACGAGAGTGCATCATCATCGCCAACGAAGCTACGGTCAAAGGCGGCGCGGTGAGTGAGATCGGCCAGCTCAAGAACCGCAGGCTCTCGGATGTCGGAACGGAAAATCGATTGCCGAGCATTTCATTGGTCGAATCAGCGGGCGCCGATCTGCCAGTGCAGGCGAAGATTTTTGTGCCGGGCGGCCGAGGCTTTCGCGAGATCACCCGCAGGTCGAAGCTGCGCATTCCAAGCATCTCGGTTGTGTTCGGCAACTCGACCGCGGGCGGCGCTTACCTGCCGGGGATGTCCGACTACGTGATAATGGTGAGGAATCAGGCGCAGGTGTTTCTGGGCGGGCCGCCGTTGGTGAAGATGGCTACAGGTGAGATCGTCGATGAAGAATCGCTGGGCGGAGCGGAGATGCACTCGCGGATATCAGGCCTTTCGGACTATCTGGCTGAAGATGAGCTCGACGGCTTGCGCATCGCTCGCGATATTGTCAGCCACTACTCCGATCCCTTACCTAAACCGAAATTGAAAGCAGTCGAGGAACCGCTTTATCCGGCGGACGAATTGCTCGGCGTTGCGTCGGCGGACGTCAGAGTCCCGTTCGAAGCTCGTGAGGTCATCGCTCGCATAGTCGACGGCTCGAAGTTCGAGGAGTTCAAAGCGAAGTACGGAACGACGCTCGTCACGGGTTTCGCTTATATTCACGGCTACGCAATTGGAATCCTCGCGAACAACGGTGTGTTGATGTCCGAATCTGCGGGGAAGGGCGCGCAGTTCATTCATCTGTGCAATCAGCAAAACATTCCTCTCGTCTTTTTGCAGAACATCACCGGCTTCATGGTTGGGCGCAGCTACGAAGAGCAGGGGATCATTCGCAACGGAGCGAAGCTGATCAACGCAGTCTCCAATTCGACGGTACCGGCAATCACGATAATGATTGGGAGTTCTTATGGAGCTGGGAACTACGCGATGTGCGGGCGAGCTTACGACCCGAGGTTCTTGTTTACGTGGCCGAACCATCGAATCGCGGTGATGGGACCACAGCAGCTCTCGGGAGTGATGGATATCATCAAACGAGAAGCGCTAAACAAGCAGGGTCTTCCGATCGATGAAGAAAAGCTGATCGCCTCGAAACTGGCTCTGGAAGCCCAGATCGAGGCGGAGTCTGATCCTTACTTTGCGACTGCGAGACTGTGGGATGACGGGATCATCGATCCCCGGGACACGCGAACGATACTGGCGATCTCGTTGTCGGCGGCTTACAACCGGCCGGTCGAAGGCACGATGGAGTGGGGCGTGTTCAGGCATTAAGACGTGCTAAAGGCACCGTGTCCGTAACGATTCTTCGGGGCCGTCCGTAACTCTTACTAGTGTTACTCTGATACAAACGTGCAACCGTCGTATAAAAAAGCGCTTCTTCTAATCTCGATGCAAAACATAGTAGCGTTCTTCCTCGGTGTATTCGCAAACAAAGTATCAGACCAATTTCACCCGTCCTGGCAGATTATCAGTGTCTGTGCCGTTGCTCTCATTTTGCTTAGCATTGTGTTAGCGTTCATCGCAGCGAAACCGCCGGAAGATTTAGTGGCTCTCTCTGCGGTGAAAAGAGAAGATGAAAGAGTTTCTACCGGTATGGAAGGCCCGTTCTCCAACTCCAGATACTACGGCCTCCTAGTGTTTGGTTTCGGAGATTTCACGATATGTTTCTTCGTTATGTATGTGTTGCTGCGTAAGGCGCACTTCTCATATTACGTTCTGTACTGGTATTTAGCCGCGATATCATGCACTGGCTTGAATTGGAGCCTTTTGCAGTTGTATTCAAGGCTAGCGAATAGAAGAGTACACGCGGCGTTGCTTATGTAATTCCATTGATGACCCTATGCATTGGGTGTCTTATCGGATCCTGGATTACTTAAGACGAATGAGCTCACCGAAGCTTAAACGAGTTGAGGATAATGACCTTTGAGATTCTCGGCGACATTAGCGAAATCCAGACCATCGCATCAGGCCGGGGCGTACACATCAGACGGTATCTCGTACGCACTTACGGCAAAGGCCGTTGGAGAAAGATGAAGGGAACTGCAACGGTCAGACTTTCAGACGGCACAATCTTCGAAGCTGAGGTACACTGGTTTGAGGCGCACGGCATAGGTCGGAAGGATTTCAAGATTAAGAAGGCAATACTATGAGCACATTTGTAATTTGCATAAACAACGACAGCAATCCTGCAAGTCTCATCGTAGGCAAAGTCTATCGCACGCTGCCAGACAACGCCGCCGAGCCCCACAACATGATTCGCGTTATTGATGAAGACAAGTCCGAGCCTGATGGATATCTCTACCCGGCTTCGATGTTCGCTTCCATCGAGTTACCTGAAATTGCAGAGCGTGCTTTGATGGGGACCGGTGATTTGAGCGCGACCTAGCTACGCGGACTTCAGGACTTCAACCTCCCGCACAAGCCGATCCTGTAAACGATCACGTTCGACTTCGAGATCGTATGTTGCCTGCAGATTGAGCCAGAATCGCTCTGAGGTGCCAAAGAACCGGGCCAGGCGCAAAGCAGTGTCCGCGGTGATGGACCGCACACCAAGCACAATCTCATTGATGCGCCGCGCAGGGACGCTCAGCCCCTTCGCTAAACGATATTGTGAAAGTCCGAGCGGCTTAAGAAACTCTTCGAGCAGTATTTCGCCTGGATGGACAGGTGGCATTCGCCGCTCGGTCGCGGTCTTTCTTTTAGTGATAATCAGTGACTTCGACTTCATATGCGTCGCCTTCTACCCATTCAAAGCAAACACGCCATTGGTCGTTAATCCGAATGCTGTACTGGCCTGCGCGGTCCCCGCCGAGCTTCTCCAAACGGTTACCCGGAGCAGCGCTCAGATCCTTCAGACTCGTTGCCGCGTCAAGTACTACGAGTTTCCGGTACGCCCCTCGCTGAAGCGTTGCTGCCCAACGCCGAACAACTGAGCGCTGCCACAACCGCTCAGTATCCCGATTAACGAAGCTACGGATCACAGCGCGATGTTAAGACCAGACGTTATTATATCTCAACTCAAGTCAGCGATGCGCCCCGAACTTCCTGCAACCTCCCAATCGCTTGATCGCAAACTCGTGAATGATAGAATCTGCGGGTGCCAACAAAGCCCTTCGTCAGAATCCTCATAGCCAATCGCGGGGAGATTGCCGTCCGCGTGATGCGAACCTGTCGCTCGATGGGCATCTCGACCGTAGCGGTCTACTCCGACGCCGATGCGCGATCTCCACACGTGCGCTTGGCCGATGAAGCCGTTCACATCGGACCCGCTCCAAGCAAAGATTCCTACCTCAACGTTCAGAAAATCATCGATGCCGCAAAGCGAACAAAGGCCGACGCGATTCACCCGGGCTATGGCTTTCTTTCTGAGAATGCCGACTTCGCCGAGGCGTGCGAAGCTGCCGGCCTTACTTTCATCGGACCTGCGCCCGAAGTGATTCGCAAGATGGGTTTGAAGAACACCGCGCGGCAGATCATGTCCTCTGCTGGTGTGCCAGTTGTTCCAGGCTACGATGGCGAAGACCAGTCGCCGGCGGTCCTGCATGAAAAAGCAATGACGATCGGGCTGCCGGTTCTGATCAAAGCGTCGGCCGGCGGCGGCGGCAAAGGCATGCGAGTCATTCGCGATCAGAATGAACTTGCAGACTCGATTGAGGCCGCGCGCCGCGAAGCAGAGAAGGCTTTTGGCGACGGAACGTTACTGATCGAGAAGTACATTGAGAATGCCCGTCATATTGAAGTACAGATCTTAGGCGATCATCACGACAATTTGATTCACCTGTTCGAGCGCGAGTGTTCGATTCAGCGCCGTCATCAAAAGATCATCGAAGAGACTCCTTCGCCGGCGCTTTCCTCTGAACTTCGCGAACGGCTCTGCGAAACCGCGATCACCGCGGGGCGGGCAATCGGCTACACCAACGCCGGGACGGTGGAGTTCATCCTCGCGCCGTCGGGCGAGTTCTACTTTATCGAAGTCAATACCCGCCTCCAGGTCGAGCATCCGATCACTGAGATGATCACCGGGCTCGACCTGGTCAGGCTTCAGATAGAGATTGCCGAAGGCCGGTCTCTTTCAATCGCGCAGGATGATGTCAAACAGGCGGGGCACGCTATCGAAGCGCGGCTCTATGCCGAAGACCCTGCGAATGGGTTCCTCCCCGCCACCGGTACGATTTTGGATTGGCGTGCGCCGGTTTCGATTCGAGGTTTGCGGATCGACTCGGGTGTAGAGCTCGACACCGAGGTTGGCATTCATTACGACCCGATGTTGGCAAAAGTAATCGCCCGCGCCGCGGATCGTGAAGCAGCGCTGCAAAAACTCGTTTATGGACTTCAGCATCTATCGGTGCTCGGTGTCGCGACCAATCGCGAGCTCCTGATTCGGATACTCGAGCACTCGGAATTTCAGAGTGGCCAATATCACACGGACTTCGTTACTCAGCATCTCGACGAGTTGATCGCGGGAGATCGCGATGAGGACACACTCGTGGCAGCCGTCGTCGCAAGTTACTTACATCGAAAGACGCAGGACGAGGCGAACGTTCTTCCTAAGGCGCCGCTACACTATCGGAACAATCCGTTCCGCGATCCTTCAATCAAGCTGCAAGTCGCAGGGGTAACTCATGAAGTTTCGTGGAAGCAGATCGCGCATAACGAATTCACGGTTTCGGCCGGAGATTGGCAAGCTAACCTGCGGCTTGTATCATCTGAACTCCCAAGCGAACGCGGAAAAGTCGGCCTCGAGATCGACGGCATTCAGCGCACATTTCGAATTGCCGAAGCGAGCGATCAGTTCTTTGTGCAGTCGGGGTCTCTGTCGCGAGTCGTAACGCGATTGTCACGGTATCCGCGCCCGGCAAAAGCCTCTGAGCACGAGAGCGCTTTTGCTCCAATGCCCGGTCAGGTTCTGAAGATTCTGGTAGCAGTAGGCCAACAGGTTTCCGCGGGCGCCGCCCTGGTGGTTCTTGAAGCGATGAAGATGGAGCAGACCTTGCGCGCTTCAACCGACGGAGTGGTCGAAGCTATTCTGGTGAAACCGGGCGACGTCGTAGCGCCCGGCGACACACTCGTTGAGATTAAGGCTTTAACCACAGATGAACACAGATAAACACAGATTTAGAAAAGGCAAAAGCGCGGCCGGGGTTCGGGTAGTGGGGTATTAGCGTGTTGCCAGCAAGCAGTCCTCTGCGTCCCCGGCGTCCTCCGCGGTTTCTCCTGCTCAGTGGCTAGGAATCAACCGCAGAGGACGCCGAGGACGCAGAGGAAAAACGCGAATGTGAGCTAGCAACACACTATCACCCCACTACCGGGGTTCGTCCCGTAGTTCCATCAGTGTTAATCTGTGTTCATCCGTGGTTCCTATGATTACGGGGGTTCTTAAATGTCAGCCATAACCGAAGCGCCGGTAGTCTCGGCTACTTATCCATACTTCACCGAAGAGCATCACATGTTCCGCGATACGGTGAAGCAGTTTGTTCAAACCGAGATCGCGCCACACGCCGAAGAGTGGGACGAGGCCGGTATTTTTCCAAAGGAATTGTTCAAGAAAGCCGCCGACCTCGATCTGTTTGGGATCAGGCTTGATCCGGCCTACGGGGGGAGCGGATTGGATTGGTGGTACACCGCGGCTTATCTCGAGGGCTTCTCGTACTCGAACAACGGCGGCGTGTCGATGGCGATGTTTGTTCAGTCCGACATCACGCTGCCTGTGCTTGATGAGCTTGGCACCGACGAACAGAAGGAAGAGTTTTTGCGGCCGGCCATCGCAGGTGATCGCATCGCCGCGCTTGGCATCAGCGAGCCGGGGGGCGGATCGGACGTCGCGGCCTTGACCACTCGCGCGCGAACCGATGGAGACGATCTGGTGATCTCCGGGCAGAAGCTCTGGATCACGAACGGCGCTCGAGCGGATTTCATGATCCTGGCGGTGCGCACCGGAGAAGACCGCTACAAAGGCGTCTCGATGGTTTTGTTCCCAACCGATACCAAGGGCTTCGCCGTTGGCAAGAAGCTGAAGAAGGTCGGCAATCTTTCTTCAGACACCGCGGAGTTGTTTTTCGACAATTGCCGGATACCGAAGCGCTACGTGCTGGGCGAGATCGGCAAAGGCTTCTACTACACGATGCACAACTTCCAGGGCGAGCGTTTGGCTTCGGCGATTTCAAATGTCGCGATGATGGAGCGTGCGATTGAATACGCGGTCGCTTACGGCAAAGAGCGAATGGCCTTCGGAAGACCGATCGGAGAGTTTCAAGTGTGGAAGCATCGCTTTGCCGAACACCTGACTGCGATCGAAGCCGGGAAGTGGCTGACTTATCGAGCGCTGGACATGATCAACCGGGGCGTGCCGGCAGTGCGCGAGATCACAATGGCAAAGCTCTTCACGAGCGACCTCTCGCAGAAGGTTACTTATGATTGCATGCAGATCTTCGGTGGGTTCGGCTACACGACGGACTATCCGATCAGCCGCTTCTGGCGGGACGCGCGGCTGAACACGATCGGCGCGGGCTCTTCGGAAATCATGAAAGAGATTCTTGCGAAGTCTGAGAAGCTCTGAAATCTCTTCGCGTGCCTTGCGGTCCTTGGCGTCTTTGCGTTGAGTATCCCGCAAAGAATTCTCAGCGCAAAGACGCAAAGAACCGCAAAGCACGCAACGACCTTTACTCGCGATGCCGTGAGATCAGCTCAGCAAACGTATCCAGGCTGATATTCCTGCCGCTTACTATCGAACAAACGTTCGTTGATTCCAATCCTGCATAATCGAGAGCGGCGATGCTCAATGCCGCCGAGCCTTCGATGACCAAATGCTCTTCTCGCGCAACGCTCACAATAGCGTTTTGAATCGATTCTTCACTGACCAGGAACACGTCATCAACAAATTTCTGTATGAGTGGAAAAGTAATCGAGCCCGGCTCGATGTTCCCGGCGCAGCCGTCGGCAATTGTCGGATCTTCTTTGGTCTCGATGATGCGCCCCGCTTCAAGCGCGGCAGTCATCGTCGGTGAGACCGACGGCTCAACGCCGTAGACTTTGACTCGAGGATTGATTGATTTTGCCGCGATCGCGACGCCGGCTATCAGGCCGCCTCCTCCGATTGGAACGATGATCACTTCCAAATCCGGTTTGTCTTCAAACAGCTCGAGTGCGATTGTGCCCTGCCCCGCGATCACTTCCGGGTCGTTGTAGGGTGAGACGAATGTGGCGCCGCTTTCGCGTTCCATCTCTCGAGCCGCGCGCTCAGCCGAATCGTAATCCGCGCCTCGTTCAATTAGCGTCACCGGAAAACGGCGGATGGCCTCGACCTTCGCGCGTGATGCTGATTCAGGAACGACGATCGTCGCTTGAAGGCCGAGCGCTTCGCAGCAATGCGCAACGGCGAGCCCGTGATTGCCCGCGGAAACGGTCAGCACGCCGCGCGCTCGTTGTTCTTCAGTGAGCGCCGAGAGCTTCGACATCGCTCCGCGAAGCTTGAACGAACCCGTCAACTGAAAACATTCGAGTTTGAGAAATACATCGCGCTTGTCATGTTCGGAAAGCCGGCGCGAGCGCTCGAGCGGCGTGCGGCGCGCGAGCGAGGCGATTCGCCGCTGCGCGTTCTTCACATCTTCGATCGTCAGGTCTTGAGTAGATTCGTTCACATTCAACTCCATGTAGGGGCGGCCCTCCGTGGCCGCCCCTCTTTGGTAAGCCACGACGCAACAACTTTCGAAGAGGGGCGGCCACGGAGGGCCGCCCCTACATGGCTGCCGCACACCGTACTAATAGACATCCAGATCGTGACCGGACACGACCCTGCCTGAGTATCCGGCGCGAACTTCTGTCAGCAAATCTTCTTCGCTCGTACCCCAGAAAAGCTGATGATAAAGGACCAGCAATCCCGGCCGCGCCTTTGTAGCAATCTGCGCGAGTTCTCGCGAAGACGTGTGATAGCGCGAGTGATACTTCTGCCAAGCCAGAGCACGTGTTGCGAAGCCGGCTTGAGCGTAGACCTCGTGAATGAGCACATCGCAGCCGTTGCAGTTTTCAATAACCGAAGTGCCTGGCCGGCAATCACCCGAGACGACGATCGTGCGGTCCCCGGTTTCAAATCTAAAGCCATAAGCCTCGGGCCACGATCCATGATCGACCAGGAAAGCCTTGACTGTAACATTCGCATCTTTGTATACGACGCCCGGCTTGATCTCGTGCGCGATGACTTTGTATCCGGTCTTATTCGAGGGCTCGCCGCCGTTGAGTCGAATATCAATGTCCTCGCGATAAGCCTTGAGCAGATGTTCGGTCATCGCTTTGAGCCCCTTCGGGCCGAACACTTCGAGCGGATCAGTTCTCTCCAACGTCCACGGCGTCAGGATCAGGTCAGGATAACCGGCAGTGTGATCCGAATGCAGATGCGTGAGAAAAGCGCGATTGAGCTTCTTCGCTTCGAGCCCCGTGATGCCATTTCGAAAAGCTGCAGCGGCTCGTCTGACAACGCCCGGACCGAAGTCAACGAGATACGGCGTGTCGTTGACTACGATTGCGATCGAGGGACCCGAACGTTCAGGGTCGGCGTTTGGAGTGCCGGTGCCGAGCAGGACTATCTTTGTTGAGCGTTGAAGGCTCGACTGCGACTGGACCGACGATACTTGCGATAAACCCAACGACAGCGGGAGCGCGAGAAACAACATCGCGAGTAGCATCATGAATCTCTTCACCATGAACACCGTCAATTCGTCTTCTCCAGCACTGCCGCAAAAAAGCCATCGCAGCCGTGTTTGTGTGGGAAGGTGCGCACGAACCCGTCGCTGGTTATCAAATCGGCGGATGCATTTGGCTTGACTACTTTGAACGCGGTGTTGCCGGCAAGGAAGCGGCTTACGACGCCTTCGTTCTCTTCGCGCTCGATCGAACAAGTGGAATACACCAGCCGGCCCGCTTGCGCAACGGCGGCCGCGCCGCGCTCGAGCAGATTCAATTGAAGCTCCGAGAGTCGTGTTATGTCTTCGAGCGTGAGCCGCCACTTTATTTCAGGGTTGCTTCTCAGGGTACCAGTGCCCGAACACGGAGCGTCCAGCAGTACACGATCGAACGTTTGCGCGCTCTCGATGAAAGGCAGCGGTTGGCTGGCATCCGCCGCGATCGAATCTATCGAGGTGATCCCGAGTCGCTCGCAGGTCGCGGCGAGCACTCGCAGCCGATGAGGATGAAGATCGCTCGCGATGATCCAGGCCTGGTCGTTTGTCAGCGCGGCGATGTGCGATGTCTTCGAGCCGGGCGCCGCGCACATATCCAGCACGCGGTGCCCGCCGCGAGGCTCGAGGAGGATCGAGACTAGTTGCGACGCTTCGTCTTGAGTGTAGATCAGCCCAAGCCGCGCGGCCTTGTTTACGAAGTGCGCCGATCCGCTTTCGGCGACGAACGCGCCCGGCGCAAGCTGAGAAGCTCGCACGATTGCGCCTTTGCTGTTGAGGTCCGAGAGCACTTCGTCTATTGAAGCGCGAATCGTATTCACGCGGAACGCCGTGGCCGAAGGCGTATTGTTCGCGAGCGCAAGTCGTCGCGCTTCGTCGCGGCCGAGCGAGGCTTGCCAGCGCTCGAGCATCCATCGCGGATGTGACAATTCCACCGGCGCTCGCGATAGGGGATCGGCGATTCCGTCACCGGGGTTTTCTTCAGGATGTCTTGCAGCTTTTCGAAGCACGGCATTAACCAGTCCGGCGGCGCTTGCTATGCCCGAACGCTTAACCAGTTTCACGGATTCGTTAACGGCGGCGGATCTTGGAACACGAGCGAGGTTTCGAAGTTGATAGAGACCCATTCGCAGCGAGATCAGCACCGGCGCGTCCAATCGTTTGATGGGGCGCTCGCAGTAGCGTTCGATGAAATAGTCCAGCGACGATCGTAATCGAAGCACGCCCAGGACAATCTCCTGCGCGAGCGCGCGATCCTCACGCGACAACTCCGAATCGGCCGGCGCAGCAATCAGCGGCGCGGCGTAAGCGCCCTCCGTCTCGACGCGGAGTAGTATGTCATACGCTCGCTGGCGAGCTGGACTTGCTGACTCTTTCGCCTGTTTCGGATTCATCGAGTGCAAATCCGCGCGGAAGTTGCAGGTCTGCGCTAGTGGTTCAGTCTGACTCTTAAGGACGAATCAACCGCTGATCATCGCTGACTGCGTTTCGCAGATCTGCGCAGATCAGCCTACTGAAGGCGGCGCAAATCAGCGGTTAATTTCCCGACAGACTGACCACTACCAGGGTTGCGTCTGACTTCCGTTACGCTAAATCTTTTAACGCTCAGTAGACTGGAGAGTCTCCGTTAAACATCAAGCGCTGGGAATGAACTCGGGATCATCCTGCCGCCGCCGTTCGGACGCCAGGAAATCGTAGTAGCCGCAGCGAAGACTATCGGGATACTCTCGGCAAACCGCCGGGCGCGCTTCATAAATCGTGCATCGGCGCGTTTCGGAATCGAGAAACTGGCAGACCTGCTTGAAGATGTGGTCCTTTTTATGGCGAAACACTCGGCTGCCAAAGGCGATCTTTGAATAACGTTTCTCGGCTTGCTTGTATGAGAGGCCGAAGTGACTCGCGATCCTCAACAGGTCCCGCTTGGTTATTTCTATGCGATCGTAGCTGCAGCAATATGCGGGACACTTCGAACAGTTGAACAGCACTCGTAACGAACGCGATCTTACCGTGGGATTACCATTACCCTTAAGGCTCATTCAGGTTCCTTGAATTGTGAAGTGATCATCAACGAAACCATTCTAGCACGCGCAGGTTCGCGCGCAACGAAAGCTTAAGCGATAATGACTATCAGAAAATATCCACGGCGACGGCGAGGAGGATTATGAAGTCACAACAACGAGGCGTTCAAACTGTAATCGAACCACAGCCTGTGATCGAAGGCGCCGGGGTGAGGCTGAGAAGAAGCATTGGCACCGCGACGCTGGACTATCTCGATCCGTTCCTGTTGCTCGATCATTTTGCTTCCACCGACCCGGGCGATTACGAAGCCGGGTTTCCGTTGCATCCTCACCGGGGGATTGAAACCGTTACTTATGTTCTAACCGGTGAGGTCGATCACAGGGATACTTTAGGCAATTCGGGAAGCATCGGCGCGGGTGACGTTCAATGGATGAGCGCCGGAGGCGGCATAATGCACGAAGAGATGCCGCAGGTTCGACCCGAGGGAATCGACGGGTTCCAGCTCTGGGTGAATCTTCCCGCGAAGCTCAAGATGACCCGGCCCAAGTATCAGGGCATTCGTTCCGATGAGATTCCAAATGTCAAAACCGAGAGCGGCGCTACAGTTCGCGTCATCGCCGGAAAGATCAACGGAACATCAGGTCCCGTAAGCGACATTGCTGCCGACCCGACTTATCTGGATGTCGAGGTTCCCTCTCATGCCTCGTTCAGGCATGACATTGCCGAAGGCCATTCGGCATTCGCTTATGTTTTCCAGGGCGAGGCTGCATTCGATGCCGATCGGCGGAGGATCACACATACGCGGTTGGCCGTGTTTGGTGACGGTGACTTTGTTAACGTAGCAACCGGCGACCAACCCGTGCGCTTCCTGTTGGTGTCGGGCAAACCTCTGAACGAGACGATCGCCAGGTATGGTCCGTTCGTGATGAACACCAGAGAAGAGATCCAACAGGCGCTGAGTGATTTGCGTAACGGTACGTTTGTGTACGAAGGGTAGCGCCTGGGGCGCAGGCATCCCTGCCTGCCAGGTCGCTTAACGATGGCTCGGGTTACCGAAGGTGCAGGCAGGATGCCTGCGCTCCCAGGGATGGCGAACATCTTCATACAACCTTGCGACGAAGGCGCGATCAAATCGCGCGCCAGCACCAGTCCGTGCAAGCGAGCCGCCGAGCCGTGGATTCTCGCGGCGACCATCCTGGGCTCGAGCATGGCCTTCATCGACGGCACGGTCGTCAACGTCGCGCTGCCCGCGCTCCAGGAGCATCTCAACGCGACGGTGCTGGACGCGCAGTGGGTAGTCGAAGCGTACGCGCTTCTTCTGGCCGCGCTGCTGCTGGTCGGAGGCTCACTGGGTGACAGGTACGGCAGGCGGCTGATCTTCTGCCTGGGCGCTGCCGTTTTCGCGTTGGCGTCGGGGTGGTGTGGTCTGGCGCCGAGCATCGAACAACTGATCATCGCTCGCGCAGTGCAAGGTGCGGGAGGCGCGCTGCTCGTTCCTGGAAGCCTCGCTATCATCAGCGCCTCCTTCAGCGAAGAGAAGCGCGGGCGAGCGATCGGCACCTGGTCGGGGTTCACCGCAATCACCGCCGCCATCGGCCCGGTGATCGGAGGCTGGCTCATAGAGAACGTATCCTGGCGCGCGATTTTCTTCATCAACATTCCCCTGGCGGTTGTGGTGTTGTTGATCTCATTCTGGCGAGTGCCCGAGAGCCGCGACGATGACACAACGGAAAAACTGGACTGGCCCGGAGCGGCTCTTGCAACCGTGGGTCTGGGCGGAGTTGTTTACGGCTTGATCGAATCGTCGCGGTTGGGATTCGCCGATAAGCTGGTGATCGGCGCGCTGGTGGCCGGTGTGATTTCTCTCGCGGTATTTTTTGTGCTCGAGGCCCGGAGCCGCAATCCGATGCTGCCGCTGAATTTGTTTCGCTCGCGGAATTTCAGCGGCGCAAATCTTCTTACGCTTTTTTTGTATACCGGGCTTGCCGGATCGATGTTTTTCATGCCGCTCAACCTCATTCAGGTGCATGGATATTCCGCGACGGCGGCCGGAGCGGCTTGGCTCCCTTTTATTCTCATAATGTTTTTTTTATCGCGATGGTCCGGCGGGTTGGTCAGTCGCTACGGGGCGAAGCTCCCACTTGTCGCCGGTCCGATAATCGCGGCGTTGGGGTATGGGCTTTTCATGATTCCGAATGCCGACGGTTCTTACTGGACGACGTTCTTTCCCGGCGTCGTGGTGCTTGGCCTTGGAATGGCGACGAGTGTGGCGCCGCTCACGACCACCGTGATGAACTCGGTCGCGCAGAGGCATGCGGGCGTCGCTTCAGGAGTGAACAACGCCGTCTCCCGGACCGCGGGACTCCTTGGCGTCGCCATTCTAGGAATTGTGATATTGCACGCATACAATCGCGAGTTGGACCGGCGGCTCGAGAAGTTGGCGCTTGCGCCCGAGATACGAGCGCTCGTCGACGGGCAGCGCGCGCGGCTCGCTGGAGCTGAACTTCCTGAGAGTGTAGACAACGAAACGCGGGGGCAGGCGAAATCTGCGATCGACGAGTCTTTTGTTTTCGGCTTTCGCGTAGTGATGATGACCGCGGTTGGCCTTGCGCTGGCGAGTGCTCTGAGCGCGCTTGTGATGATCGAAGGAAAGGCGATTGATAAGTAGCTGTAGTGGCGGCCGTCCTCAGAAACCATCCGACGCCGCGAGCTTTGCGGTACTTTGCGAGCTTTGCGCAAGGAATCCGCTCGAGAAAGAGAGATACGTTGAACGCAAAGCTCGCAAAGTACCGCAAAGCTCGCAAAGTGTTTTCTCCACGGGTATCGGCTCGTTAAGACAAGTTCGGTTACTCCGATGGCCGCTCCTACAGGATTAGTCAGGCTTGCTACCGCCTGTCGGCACCACTTGCACCGTTGCGCCGCGCACCTCCGCCAGGAAGCGATTGATGACCGAACCTTTCAGCAGGATATCCCATCGCGAACGGGCCGACTGCCCGAACACCACGTGAGTGATTCCTTCCCGGCGCGCGAAATCGATCAACGCATCGGCAACGCGACGTCCCTTCAGCTTGATCACCTTTGCGCCGAGCTCCTCGGCAAATTGAATGTTCTCCATCAGCCTCGCGTGGTCCTCAGGGTCGATCCGGCCGAGTTCCTCTTGAGGCGTTTCGACATAGACCGCATACCAATCCGAAGCAAGCCGGCCCGCGATGCGCGAGCCTGTTCGCAACAGCTTCTTCGCGCTGCCACGCGAAGCGATGCACACCATTACCTTCTCGGGAATCGCCGCCTGCTCGAGTCCTTCGCGTTCGCGATAGTCGTGAGCCTTTGCCGCCTGGTCCTGGGCGACCTGGCGAAGCGCCAGCTCGCGGAGCGCGGACAGATTGCCTTTGCGGAAAAAGTTTGAAAGCGCTTGCTCGATTTTTTCTACGGTGTAGATCTTTCCCTGCCGCAGCCGCGTTCGCAGGGACTCGACTGAAACATCTACGTTCACAACCTCGTCGGCGCGCCGCAAAAAATAGTCGGGGATGGTCTCGCGCACGCGGACGCCGGTGATTCGCGCGATGGCGTCGTTCAGCGATTCGATGTGCTGAACGTTGAACGCGGTGATGACGGAGATTCCACCTTCGAGGATCTCAAGCACGTCGTCGTAGCGCTTGCGATTCTTCGAGCCGGGCACATTCGTATGCGCGAGTTCATCGACGATCGCAATAGCGGGCTGGCGTCGAACGACCGCCTCCACATCCATCTCTTCAAGCGTCACGCCGCGGTACGTGGTGCGGCGCAAGGGCACTCGTTCGAGATCGCGGATGAGCGCTTCGGTATCAGCGCGTCCGTGCGGCTCGATGAAACCGATCACGATGTCGACTCCCTGTCGCTTCAACAAGTGGGCCTCTTCGAGCATTTGATAGGTCTTGCCCACACCCGGAGCGGCGCCCAGGTATACACGCAGCCTCGCGCGGCCCGCCTCCTGTTCTTTAGCGAGCAGCGATTCGGCGGTTGGCCTCGCGTCAGCGTCGGGTGTTTTGTTGAGTGAAACCATCGCGATAAGGAAGTTCAGAGTTAAGAGTTTAGAGTTCCAGGTTCCGTTTCAAGCCACAGATGAACACAGATGAACACAGATACCAGGCTGCTATTCCAATCTGAGTTATCTGTGTTCATCTGTGTTCATCTGTGGCTTGAACGCGGACCTCTCCTCATGCCGTATGCCTGACGCTCGCCGGTCCTCCGGATACGAGCGCGATTGAAAAGCTCGAGCCCTCGCCGACGTGGCTCTCGACGCTGACTTGTCCGCCCTGTGCCTCGACCAGCCGCTTTACCAGGGCGAGTCCGAGGCCACTGCCGCCCGGCTTGGCTCCGACGTGACTGAAGCGGTCGAAGATCGAAGGCAGTTGCTGCTCGGCTATGCCTTCTCCCGTATCTCGCACCGTGAGGTACACTCGCCCGACACGCTCGCTGGCTGCGATGCTGACGCTGCCGCCGCGTTCAGTGTTACGGATGGCGTTAGAGAGAAGATTATCGAGAACGTGCGCCGTTGCTTTTTTGTCCGCAACAACCCACGACAAGTCCGGCCAGACGTCATTTTGCAGCTTGATCTGTTTTTGCTCAGCGGCGGCGCGAAAGCGTTCGACGGCTTGTCTGGCAAGATCGATCGGGCGGAGTCGTTCCAGTGACAACTTCCGAGTGCCCGAGTCGATCTCCGAAAGCTCGAGCAGATCGCTCATCAACTCCTCCAACTTGTCCGCATTATCTTTGGCAAGCGCGAGCATTTCGTTCTGGTGATCGGTCAACTCGCCGACATAGCCCTCGATCACCGCGTGAAGCGCAAGCCGCAACGCGTTGAGCGGTTCGGCGAGCCTGCTCGACGCGACGGAGATGAATTCTGTCTTCAGCTTGTCTACTTCGGTGATCGCGGTGATGTCTTCAAGCAGCGTCACTGCGCCGATGAGCCGGCCGTCGCGATCGCGCATCGGTGTGGCGCGAAGCCGGAAGTCCTGTTCTGCGCCGCCCTTCACCTTGATCGGCACAACGGCGGCATCGCCATCGGAGTCCCCTGAATTCACGGGCCCCACTCGGCGCTGCATCGAGAGAGCATTGCGCATCGCGCGCAAAATGCCGTCGGCGCCTTCCAGACCTTCGAGGCGTTCGAGCTCCGCGCCGTCGCGGCTTCCGCCCGGGAGGGCGCCGAACAATTGCCGGGCCGCGCGGTTGATTTTGATCACGCGGTCGCGCGAATCGGTTACGATCACCGGCTCGCAAATCGAATCGATAACCGCGTCTGATTTTTTCTGCTCGATCATCATTCGGCCGTAATCAGACGTGCGCAAGTCTCGCAACCGGACCAGCATTCGGTTGAACTCTGTTGCGAGCAAACCGATTTCGTCTTTGGAAGAGATGTCTATGTGCTGATC
>DATNBZ010000115.1:0-12335 GCA_035607285.1 Blastocatellia bacterium
AAAACGAGCTGTTATATGCTCATTGTAGGACGACCTCTAGTCCGTCTCCTCACCCAGTTTTTAGGATATCCCGACAACTCGAACCACGCACGCTTCATTATTTCTGGGCGTCTGCGAAGAAATCCGTGACTATAAACATCGAACCCTTACGGGGTTGCCGGGCGGAACGCCCGATTCCCCGCTCTGAGTTCCGGGTGACCTAAGTTCCACCCAAGTCCCAGTTTTTAATCACACCCAATCTTTACAGGCTGAAGCCTGTGCTACTTTTCCAAATTCAGACACCGCGCGAGTCCGTGCAAAACTCGGTTGATGCGTTACTCCCCGCGCTGGCCATAATTCCCCGCTATCGTTGCCCATTTCCTGCCCTTAAAGTTCCGAACGCAATATCCAAACTAGAGGCACGACGATTGCCTTTAACCCGCCGTCTGGGAGTTTCTCTATCAGGAAATGCGGTACCGCTTTAAGGCGAGGAGACACTATGAAGAGAGAGCAGGGCTTTTCCTTAGTTGAGTTGTTGATAGTCGTAGTCATCATCGGAGTGATTGCGGCGGTGGCGATACCGGGACTTCAGAAAGCCCGAAGATATGCTCAGTCCGGATCAGCGATACAATCGCTCAGGACGGTCACGACCGCACAGATCCTATACCAGAGAAGGTACAATGTTTATGGCTCGTTAGCCCAACTGGGTCCGGAGGGTACAATCGATCCGAGCCTCGCAGTCGGAGATAAGAGCGGATACACATTCACGCTGATACTCAGCTCCGACTTAAAACATTTTACCTGCAACGGCGACCCTCAACAGGATCCTGGTACCGGCGATTTTTTCTTCGTAGACGAGACCACAGTGATCCGGTCAAACACAGGCTCACCCGCCGATGTCAACAGCAATCCAATACCTCGCTGAACCCGCTTTCTGCCAAAAAGTGGCAAGCAAAACTATCGCTTTTTGTTAAGGACACCCGCTTCAATCGCCTCGGATGACACCGAGGAATCAGTATGCTGTTGTTTGATAAGCACTTCGCCCAACGGCGCAAGGAAGAAGCAAGCTGGCACGAAGCTTGTAATGGTTATTCCCGCAATCTGTCGTAGATTGGCCGCTAGGAAAACTGACCTACGGCAAAACTGAAAAGGAGCTTAGAGCTTATGAAGAATGAGAAAGGATTTTCGCTGATCGAGTTGCTGATAGTCGTGGCGATCATCGGTATCATCGCTGCTATCGCAATACCCAACCTGCTGAAGTCCCGTCAGGCGGCCAACGAGGCGTCAGCCATTGGTTCCGTTCGGACGTTAGGTACATCACAGGCGACTTATCAATCAACCCGCGGTAAGGGCAAAGACTTCGCTGCCAATCTTGCCGCGCTTCAGGCTGACGGCGCCATTGACAGCGCGCTCGGCGGCGGCACCAAGAGCGGGTTCACGTTTACCTGCGCCGGTACCGCTTCGACCACAGCCGGTGCTCCGTCGTTCTTCGACACCAGCGCCGCGCCGCAATCCACGGGCAACTTTGGAACTGGCAACCGTTGGTTCTATTCGAACGAAACATACGTTGTCTATCAGAGCAGCACGTCTGCCGTGACAGTTCCGGCCGGTCCTGGCACACGCGTCCCGACCGCGCCTTCCGATGTTGCGCCGCTTCAGTAAGCGCCACCGCAACAGTAAGGAAGTTATCCACGGGTGGGTCTTCAGGGTCCACCCGTTTTGCCTCGGATCATCTTTCCGCGGCGGCCAATCGAGACAGATTGCAACCGCGTAAACAACCAAAAGGCTGAATAGGAGTAACTGCTTATGAAAAATCAGAAAGGGTTCTCGCTGATCGAACTGCTCATCGTCGTGGCGATCATCGGCATCATCGCCGCTATCGCAATCCCCAACCTGTTGAAGTCCCGTCAGGCGGCCAACGAAGCATCTGCCATCGGATCCGTTCGGACGTTAGGTACATCACAGGCGACTTATCAATCAACCCGCGGTAAGGGCAAAGACTTCGCTGCCGATCTTGCCGCGCTTCAAGCTGACGGCGCCATTGACAGCGCGCTCGGCGGCGGCACCAAGAGCGGGTTCGTCTTTACCTGCGCCGGTACCGCTTCGACCACTGCCGGTGCTCCGTCGTTCTTTGACACCAGCGCCGCGCCGCAATCCACGGGCAACTTTGGAACTGGCAACCGTTGGTTCTACTCGAACGAAACCTACGTTGTCTATCAGAGCAGCACGTCTGCCGTGACGGTCCCTGCCGGTCCTGGCACACGCGTACCGACCGCGCCTTCCGACGTTGCGCCGCTTCAATAGCCGGCGGCCGCAACATCCAAACACGCGCAAACGGGTGAGACCTTCACGGGCTCACCCGTTTGTGTTATAGTCCCACTGTCATTTCAAAATATAAAATGAACCGGGCGGCTTGCGCCGCGTTCGATTTCGCAAGTAGCTAAGAACCCATTCCCCAAAAAGGAACGGTATTTTGTAGAGGTGGGTGAATCAATACATGAACACAAAGAAGCAGAGAGGTTTCTCGCTGATCGAGTTGCTGATCGTTGTGGCGATCATCGGCATCATCGCAGCCATTGCGATCCCCAACCTGCTGAAGTCTCAGCAGGCCGCTCGCGAGACCGCGGCGATGACTGAAGTGCAGACCCTGGGCAAACAACAGGTTCTCTATTCGGTTACCAAAGGGCGTGGCAAATTTGCGGACCTGGCGACTCTCGGTTCCATGTCGTATGTCGATTCGAATATGGCGACCGGCACCAAGGGCGGCTACATCTATGTCACCACTCCGATAAACGCCGATGGCATGCCTCCCATGTTCGACACTACGGCTCATCCTAGCACTGTCGGCAATTTCGGCACGGGTAACCGCTCGTTTTATTCCAATGAAACTATGGTCGTGTTCCAGAGCGATGGAATACAACCGCCGACGGCTACACCGCAGGACCGGGTGCCGAAGGACGGAACGCCGATATCAAACTAGCTTTGACGTGAGGCCGGTTGGAACACTGTTTCCAGCCGGCCCCGTCCGCTCCGCTTCGCACGCATAACCCCGCTGGATTGCTCAGCCCCTCCAAATATCCGAGCGATAGTGTGGAGTGGTCTCTCGAGCTTGAATCTCAACCCCCATCATAAAATGCCTCCTGTTTACGCTCTGACTCTCAAGAGCGTCGCAGGAACAATAGTTCTGACATCGTGAGATGAGTCTTACAAGAGACGCCGCTAAACCAATCAAGAAGCCAATCGGCGAAAAGCGCTCGACCAGCGATGGTAACTGGACCCTTGCTCAACTAAGTGGCGCGCGAGCAATGCTGCTGATTGGGTTGCTGGCGATCGTTGCCTACTCAAATTCGCTCGGCGGAGATTTCGTCTTCGACGATACCGACCAGATAGTAGAGAACCAAAACATTCGCTCGTGGGATAACCTGGCCAAGGCGTTTACGACACACGTCTGGGCGTTTCGCGAAGGAGCGCCAAGCGCTGCAGCGAAATCGGATCTCCCACCTCCACTCCCCTACTATCGTCCGCTCTTTACGGTGATGCTGACGGTTGAATATCACCTGTTCGGCCTTTGGCCGCAGGGCTGGCACCTCGTGAGTTTGTTGCTTCACATTCTGTGCGCCTGCGGTGTCTTTTACGTCATTCTCTGGATGTCGGGCCGCAGCCTTGTAGCTCTGATGGCGTCGGCTGTATTTGCCGTGCATCCCGTTCACGCCGAATCAGTGGCATGGGTAAGCGGCATGACCGATCCGCTGTTCGGAGTGTTCTTTCTCGGGTCGCTGTATCTCTACCTCAAGCAGCGCGGTTCACGCGGCGCGCATGCGCCTGGAGGGGTCCGCGGTTTAGCGCTGTCGCTAATTCTCTTCGCGTTCGCGGCTTTCGCGAAGGAGACGGCGTTAAGCCTCGTCCTCCTGATCTTCGGTTATGAGTTCATTGCAAACTCCGGCAGCCTTATTGGGCGTCTGATGATTTCATTCAAGCGGGCGGCGCCTTACTTTGCAGTCGCTTTGCTCTACCTTGTTCCGCGATATCTAGTGCTGGGCGAGTTGATGTGGCGTAACCCGCAGGCCCCCGATAGACCGCTGGCCTCCACGCTGCTGACGTTGCCGCTCGTAATCTGCACCTACGCGCGTCATCTGCTTTGGCCCGCAGGGCTGAGCGTAGCCTACAATACTCACTTCGTAACAACGATAAAGTCAGGTGAGTTTCTACTGCCGGCCGCGCTATTGAGCGCTGTGGCAATTGCATTATTCCTGAATCGAAGGAAAGTCAGTCGTGAGGTTTGGCACGCGCTCCTGTTGATTGCATTCCCTCTGCTTCCGGTGCTGAATCTTGGACAAGTATCTCGAGAGGAGTATCTGGTCTTCGATCACTACCTTTACCTTTCGGTTGCCGGGCTGGGTTATTTGATCGGGCTTGGGATCGTGAAGCTGGGAGCTTTTGATTCAAGCGGCGCTCAGTCGATCTTTGGGTTACGCCGGCCGGTCGTCGCAGTTGCGCTGTTTGCGGCAGTCGCCGTGGCGTTAACGTTCGGGGCTATGCGAGAAAACGGTCACTGGGCGGACTCGTATTCGCTCTGGTCGAACGCTGCGCGAGTCAGGCCGGCATATTGGGCGGCCCACTACAACATTGGCCTTGCCCTTCTCGATTCCAAACGCTTCGACGAAGCCCGGGCCTCGCTCGAGCGAGCAAACTCTCTCAATCACGATGAAGCGGATGTTCTGGATTCGATGGGCCGCGCCTACGATGGGATTGGAGACACCGCGAACGCGGTGACCAGCTTCAAGAAGGCGCTCGCAATCAATCCCGAGATGTTCCAGTCGTACAACAATCTCGGCGCTCTTTACTTCAAGAATGGGAACTACGAATTGGCTGGAGCAAACTTCGCGGAGGCGCTGAGTTTGAAGCCGGCGGAGACCACGTCGCGATTCAATCTGGGTTTGTGCTATTCGCGTGAGAGGCGTTACAGTGACGCGACCCGAGAGCTCGAGCAGGTTGTCAGCGCAACGCCCAATGATGCCGAGGCATTCTATGAGCTTGGGCTTGCATACGAAAGAATGGGCCGAAAGGACGAGGCCGCGGGCGCTTTTAGCCGTGGGCAGCGAGTAGCAAAGTCGCGCCAATTGGCCGACAAAATGGCCGACGAACTCAGCCGTCTTAATGCGGATGGTCAATAGTGAATAGAGTTGTTCAGAGTTCAGAGTTCAGGGTTTATAGTTCAGAGTTCAGAGTCAAACAATGACCATCGGTGAAGTCAAAACAATAGAGACGGCCTCAACCTCAACACCCGTGAGCTTCAGGTCGAGTTCGTTGAAGCGACTGCGCGCGATCGCGCTCAACACGTTTCGCGAGTCCATTCGCGACCGGGTGCTCTACAACCTCATCCTGTTCGTGTTGATTCTGGCGGCGGCTTCGGTGTTTGTGAGCGATCTCTCTCTTAATATGGAGAGTCAGTTCCCCGCGGCGCTCGGCTTGAGCGTGATGCTGGTTTTCGGAGCACTGATCGCCATCTTTATCGGTGTCGGACTTGTCTACAAAGAAATCGACAAACGGACAATTTACAACCTTCTGTCGAAGCCCGTTCAGCGGCAGGAATTCATCGTCGGGAAATATCTTGGCTTATGCATAACTCTGCTGGTGAATTCGATAGTGATGGTAGTCGGCACCGAGCTTGCGCTGTTCTATGTCAATCGGGGACTCGCGCCAATCGAACTTGCGGTGCTCCCGGCCGCATATTTGATCTACCTTGAACTCGCTCTGCTGGTGGGAATCGCAATAATGTTCTCGTCCTTCACAACGCCGATGCTCGCTGCGCTTTTCTCGGTTGCCGCTTATGTGATCGGCCAGTTCAGTGGGGACTTACGCCAGGCCGCGGAGTTGTCGGATTCAACATTGGTACGCGCGCTGTTGACCGCTCTCTATTATCTGCTTCCGAACCTTTCCAACTTTGGATTCATCGCTGAAGCCTCTCACGGAAGGCTGCCTGCGCCGGCAATGGTAATGCGCGCCACCTTATACGCGGCAATCTATATTGGGATCCTGCTCTCGGCATCGGCCTTGATCTTCAAGCGGAGAAACTTCAAATGACCGCAGAATCGGTGAGCACGATCCCCGAGCAGACGGTAGAGTCCGATACAATGCAAGCCGCGCAAACCCGCAAAGGCCGCGTGTTGCTCCTGCTTGCGCTGGCTTTGAGCTTCGTCGCTTACAGCGGCACGTTGCGCTATGAGTTTGTTTACGATGATGGCGATTTTATCGTCCGAAACGGTTCGCTGACTTCGTGGAGCTATCTCCCTCGCTACTTCACCGAACACCTGTGGGGCTATCGTGACGTCAATCTTCCGGGCAACTACTATCGCCCCCTTTTCCTGCTCTGGGCGCTGATAAATCGCAGCGTGTTGGGCCTCAATTCAACTGCCTGGCATCTCGTAACAGTGCTTACTTATCTGGCGACCGTTGCAATGGTCTATTGGCTCGCTCGCACGCTGTTGAAGGACCGGGTGACCGCCGGCATCGCAGCGCTGATCTTTGGGCTCTATCCGCTGCACATCGAGACGGCCGCGTGGATATGCGGCGCCAGCGAACCTGTTCTTGCCCTGCTGTTCATCCCGTCGTTCCTGTTCTACGTCAAGTATCACGAGGCGCGACAACAGAAGGACAGCCGACGGCTCGAGACACTCAAGTGGATAGCGCTGGCGACGGTCTTCTATGCCGCGGCGCTGTTCGCAAAAGAAACCGCAATCATGTTGCCGGCAATTATCGTCGCGTATGAAGTGATCAAAGGCGATCAATCCGCCGTGACTGACGCCGACCGATCGACGGCTCCCGGTTCAACATTAAAGGTGCTCGTTGCTCGAACGACGAAGGCGGTCAGCCACATAATCCCTCTTATTGCGGTGAGTATTGTTTATCTCATTGTTAGATCGGCGGTGCTCGGGACTCTGATTTACACACCGATCAAGCTCCCGGCCATTACAAAGTTGCTTACGATACCCTCGCTCCTGTGGGCCTATCTGAAGCTATTGATATGGCCGGTAGGCTTGAGCGAGTTCTACGACACACCCTACGTGGACAGGCCGGGCCTCGTCAGCTTCTGGCTGCCGTTGGGCGCGGTCTTGCTGGCGATCGTTGCATTGTGGTGGGCGATCAGGCGGGTTAAGGATCGTGGTGACACGCGAACCCTGGCCTTCGCCTGCGTCTGGGTTATTGTTCCTTTGTTGCCGGTGCTCAACGTTGGAGCATTTCGACGAGGCGATCTGATTCACGATCGCTATTTGTTCCTGCCGACGATGGGATTTGCGATGCTCATCGCCTACGGCATCAGGAAACTCAGAAGCAGCTCCGGCGAGTTGTTGGGCTTGCCGGCAATTCAAACGGTGACGGTGCTGATATTAGCTGCTTCGCTGGGCTTTGCGACTGCTTACCAGCACGTCGATTGGGCCAATGACATAGTGCTGTTCCATCGAAGCCTTTCGGTCGCGCCGGGAAACGAGATTGCGCAAAACGCGTTCGGCGATGCATTGAGCCAGCGCGAAATGTACGACGAGGCGATCATCGTTTTCGAAGAACTTGTTGCGCGATCGCCGGAGAACCAGGCCGGCCAATACAACCTCGGATATAATTACTACAAGGTCGCGCGGTACCAGGAAGCGTTGCCGCACCTCGTGAGGGCGCTTGAAATTAACCCGAGAGATGAACGCCAGTTTCTAACTTTGGGGGTGACCCTGTTCTTCCTGGACAAATACGATGCCGCCGAGCGGGTCTTGAGGGACGGACTAAGCCTGCGCCGGGACGGGCTTGGACTGCATTACGCGCTCGGCGCCGTATTCAAGCAAACAGGCCGACTCGAGGAGGCCATCGGCGAATTCAACCAGGAGTTGGCTTATCATCCTGAATACGTGTCCGCGCACGATCAAATAGAACAGATCACAAAACAGATCGCCAACAAAGGCTCGCACTGATCGCCGAATCTAGCGCTGAACTTTACTTATCAAGATGAAAAACTTTGTTCTTGTTGGAATGCTGGCCGCCGGATTGGCCGCGCTCTATCCGATGCAGCGTTGGATCGACAGCTCGTCGCCGCGAGACACAATCAGCGAAGAGAATCTTTATTTTGCATCGGGCCCCGGCATCAAGAAGATGAGTCTTGGCCTGGACGCGCTGGCAGCAGATATCTACTGGATTCGCACCGTGCAGTACTTCGGCCGTAAGGTAATCGACAGCGGCGTGACGGGTGCTTCAGGCGCAACCAAAGACATCCGCATGGATTTGCTTGCGCCGTTGCTCAACATAGTCGTCGCGATCGATCCACACCACATTCCGGCGTATCACTTCGGCGCGATCTTTCTTCCCGAACGCGATCTCCCGGCTGCTACCGCGCTCCTCGAGAAAGGCATTCGCGAGAACCCGAACCATTGGCGGTTGTACCAGGACCTTGCTTACATCTATTGGCAAGCGGGCAACGCCGCACAAGGCGATGAGCAAGCCGGCTACTACGCTAAGGCGGCGGAGTGGTACAACCTGGGCGCCGCTGTCGAAGGCGCGCCGGAATGGATGAAAGATCTTGCGGGGTTGATGATGATGAAAGGCAGGAGCCGCGATGCCGCGCGCGCCGTCTATTCAGCTTACCTGGCAAGCGAAGATGCAAACGTTCGAAAGCAAGCGATCGACCGATTGAAGCAGATTCGCTCGCTTGACGATATGGATGCGATCGATTCGTTGCTCGCTCTCTATAAGCAGGCAACGGGCGCCTGCCCTTCTGATCTAAGAGTGTTGACACCCAAATTTCGCTCGATGAACTTCAGTCTTCAGGAAGAGGGGCTGCCGGTGGATCCCGATGGATTCGCTTACGAATACGACGCGGGAAGATGCAAGACGACACTTAACCGATGGAGTACTATACCTCGCTGAAGATGAGGGGCGAACAGCATTGGAAATTGGAAATTGGAAATTGGAAATTGGAAAATGAGAATTGCAAAATGAGAATTGCAAAATGAGAATTGCAAAATGAGAATTGCAAATTGCAAATTGCAAATTGCAAAATGAAAATTGCAAATTGCAAATTAGACCACGTGCTTCTTCACTTGCTTCTGACGAACCTCCGAGACCAAAGAGACTTCTTGCGGACTCTCATTTTGCAATTTGCAATTTGCAATTTCCAATTCCCAATTCCCAATTCGCAATTCGCAATTCGCAATTCGCAATTTCCAATTCCCAATTCCCAACTCAGCTCAACATTGCAACTCCTTCTCCCTTTCTCAGGGCATCCGCTTCAGCTCCACAGTAACCGTTGTTCCCGAAGTCTTGACCCTCGCGCGCACCGGAATCCGCTCTGCATCGTCGGTCACCCACACCAGCATCTCACCGCTTCGCCTGATGTAGCGCCCATCGAACACCTTTGCGTTCAATTGAATGACCCTGACTTTTCCAGCGGCATTCTTGATCTCCTCTCGCTTACCTACTACGACTTCGATGTTGTAAACCTCACCGCCGTCGCTGACGGGGACCGGGATCACGTCCCCTTCTTTCAGGGGTTGAGTCCGAACGAAGTAGATAGATGAGAGCAGGTCCTGGACCCACGAAGGAGAGGCTTTCTCTTTGACCTTTGGCTCGCTCTTCTGCCTGGTCAAATCGCGATCAGTGTAAATGACCCGCCCGGCCTGGCGATCGAAAACGGATTTCTGTTCTCGGCGGATCTTTCCTTCGTCGAGAAGTTTGGTTGAAGCGTGAACCCCAAAGTCCGTCTGGCTGACCAGCGAGATGTAACGATCCTTTATCTTGACTCCGAACAGCGAGGGGAAGAAGCCCTTCGAAACACCTTCAGCTTTGAATTCCAGCAGCTCCGGTCTCGACAAATCGGTTGACCTTGAAACTGTGAGCTTAAGCTCGCCAATAGTCCCCGAGAATATCAGCTTCGAAAAGGTCACATCGTAAGTGAGAGTTTCGCCGATCTTGAATGGCAGCGGCTGACTTATGATTGGCCGAGTGACGGCGATCTTTTCGGGTGAAGTCTGCGCCGAGGAAAGGCTCACAGCGAGCAGGAGTAGTATTGTCAGAATTGATATCGGTTTGAACATCGAAACGGTCAAATTCAAAAAAACATCCTGGTTGCAAGCAGCGCGTAAATAACCACGAAGCCCAGCGCGGCGCGGTACTCTCGATGACGCATATAAAGAGAAGGCTCGAATTGCCTTCCTGCCCTCCGCCTCGGCCGCTTGAGCTGCGCCGCATACGAGTTCGCGCTATGTCCGCTGTAAGGAGTGAAGCGCGGCACGAACAACGGCACGTGTTTTCCGTACTCCTCATATTCGTCCGGGAATAGATTGCGCATGGTGTCGCGTTCGGCAAGCATCACCGGAACATAAATGGATAAATAAACCGCCGCAAAAACGGCAACGAACCACAGAGCACCACTGCCTATCGCCACTCCCATTCCCAATAAGAACGTTCCGAGGTACAGGGGATTGCGCGTGTGCGCATACGGACCCGAGACTGCAAGCTCCTGGTTCTTTTTCAGATGACCCGAAGCCCAGGCGCGAATCGCAAGCCCGATGACCGCGACAAATGCTCCCGCCGCGAGCGACGACGAAGAGGGACGTGCGGAAATAAATAGCAGCGGGGCGAGCACGAAGCCGGCAGGCACCCTGATGCGCTGAGCGATTTGCTTGAATGTCACCGGCTCTCCTCCGCTGCGCTCGACAGGCGCTTCACCACCGCACGCTGAACCTCTGTTAAAGGAATGTCCATACACTCCCAGTGCCAGCAGCTTCGTCGATGACAATCGGCGCGGCACCAAAGATCTCTCCCTACGGTGATATCTCGACGGTCAAACGGGCCGTTGCGCTCCGCGGATGTTGGTCCGTAGATACCGACGATTGGAGTTCCACTGGCGGCAGCCAGATGAAGCGGTCCCGTATCGCCTCCAACGAACAACGAAGCACGGCGAGCCAGGCCGACGTACTGCTTCAGCGTGGATGCGATCGGATGAGCTTCACGAGACCTGGCCTTATCTGCGACGCTTTGCGCGAGCTTCTCTTCGCCGGGCCCATAGGTCACGAGGGTTGCAAGTCCGCAATCGCTCCAAAGCCAATCGGCCAACCGGGCGTAATGCTCTGCAGGCCACAGCTTCGTTGGCCATCCGCCACCCGGGTTGACTATCGCGAATCCCGCGCCCTTACGCTCGATCATCGCTTCAACATATTTTTCATCGTCAGTCGATACCGCGATCGGAAACTCGTAGCTGCCCGGCGCCGGCATTTCTGAGATCAAGCTGCTTGAACCAGAAACCGCCGCGTGTGCCAGCGCGAGATTCTTTTCGATAACGTGTTTGATTTCGGAGGTGGCGACCTGCTCGGTCAGAAAAACTCTGCTCGGCGCTTCCCGAAGCTCGGCTGTCTCAAATCCTATGCGCCTTTTTGCACGCGACGCAAAAGCCAGCAGCCCCGACTTTATCAGGCCTTGAAAGTCTATTGCGATGTCAGCACGGCCGCTGCTATTGGAACCGTCGCCGTTCCGAAGCTCAGCCAGTCGATCTCGAATTTGCCCAACCCCCGAACCCCGGAGGAGTTGTTTACGCCACGCGCGGGAGTCAACTTCTATAAGCGCATCGATCACCGGAGAGTCCTTGAGTATGGCGGCTGCGCGGCGCTCAACCACCCAGGCTATGCGAGCATCGGGAACCGCTTTTCGAAGCAGCGCCGCCGCGGGCAGCGTGTGCACTACATCCCCGATCGAGCTGAGTTTTACGATGAGAACACGCATATAAAGAGGTCTGTCGAAGCAGGATTATAGCATTCGTGGCGCAAACATCGCGTCTTGTGGACCGACCGACGAAATCACGGCAGCGTACCTGCGGTTCCGCAGGCTGCGCAATATGCTTCTGCCTACAATATCAGTGATTCCAATTACCTGAACAACACCTGCCACAATGTGTTGGTTGTTCACAATCGCATTGCTCTCTCTGCGTCCTCGGCGTCCTCCGCGGTTAATTCCACATCACCGATCGAGATAAACCGCAGAGGACGCTTAGGACTGCTTTGCGACCAACACGCTGCTACCACTGGGTGTGATCAAAAGTGGGACTTGAGCCGGGAACCGCCCGCGACTCTTCGCCGGAGGAAGTGCCCTGAGAATTCCCTGGAACCCCGTAGGGGTAGAATGTCTATAGTGGCGAGTTCCCTATGCTGCCAACCCGGTAGGGGTGAAATGTCCCTGCGCTCAACTTGCATGCCGCACTAACGGAGCTAGGAAGTCCACGTCGGCGTCCGTAACTATAAACATCGCAGTCGGAGTAGGGACGCGCATTGCTGCGCGCCCCCTCCACAGATCCGGACGTGCGGAGTTACCGCATCCGGCTCCTA
>DATNBZ010000153.1:0-19589 GCA_035607285.1 Blastocatellia bacterium
GTTGCCGATGTTGTTTCGGTTCCCGCCGTTGATGTTGGTGTTGCGATTAAAGCTGTTGTTCCGGTTGATGTTGATATCGTTGCCGCCCCATCCGCAGCCCCAACCCCAACCACCTCCACCCCACGCGGCGCCGATTGCCATGCCTACTCCGAATGAGATTGCGCTTGCGGCAATCACTCCGCCCGCCGGATATGGCGGGTAGTAGATTGGAGGATAGGGATAGGCAGCCGCGCCGTAGACATACATCGGATCGTATGAAGGCACGTACACTACTTGTGGATCCGCCTGTTCGACGACGATGACTGTCTTGCTTTCGACAACCTGGGTCTCGACCTTTTGCTGCTGGTTCGATTGCAAAGCTCCCTTGCTCTGAGCCTTCTGGCGCATGCGCTGAATCGCATCCATTACATCGGGCTGCTGCGCGAGAAACGCATTGCCAAGATCGGTAGTCCACTGGATGTCATCGGACAGGCGCTTCACCAGGTCCGGGAGCGCGGCCATCGCCTGGATGCTCGGATCCCACGGCTGCTTCGCAACCGCGTCCGTCAATCCTTTGCCGGTGAGATTTTTGTTCCTGCCGAGCCACTGCTGAAGCTGCATGAGTTCGAGCGGGTATGTAGAAGCCACCAGCGTCTGACTGAGCAGCGGATCCGGATATAGCGCGATCGGCGCTACAAGCGAATCAAGCTGATCAGCAGGAATCCTCGCTGCATCTTGAGCCGCCGGCGACGCTGCTGGTTGCTCATCTGATTGCGCTACCGGTTGCGCTAAGGGTTGCGCCGCTGGCGGCGCGGAGACGCAATTCGCGAACAGGAGTCCGGTCCCGGGCACGAGCAGCATCGTTGTTATGACGGTAATCAGGTATCGAATGAGTTTTCGTGAAGCTGTAGGTCTTCGGGAACCTGGTCGTGAGACTTTTGCTTTCATCTGAACCTCCCTCGCGATTTTGTCGCGGGTCAATAGTCTTTGGGTCGATCGCTCTTCGCCGAGTGGTCTTCGTGTGTCAGCCGGCAGACCCGACTGCCTACACTTCAGTGTATGAAGCCTTGCGCCGAGTAATAACTGTCAGGATTGACAGGCGGAAGAAAAAAAACTCACAGACCGAAAAGAGTTCCAGGTTGATAATCAATGATCAAAGCCCACGTCAGCTCTGCGAGCTTTGCGGTCCTTTGCGAGCTTTGCGCTAATGTATCTCTCGGTTCGAAGCGCAAAGTTCGCAAAGTACTGCTGGCGTGAATAGGTCGCCCTTATCTTCGCGGCCTTCAGAGTCCGAAGGTCTTCGCGAAGTTGTATTTGAACGAGAACTGAATGCGATAGTCGTTCGCCGCGAAGCCGTCGCCGAAGTTCTGGCGCCGCCCCCACTGAAACTCACCGCCCACCATCACGTTGTCGTACGGGTAGAACAGCAGGTTAGCGAGCGCATAGTGGCCGCGATGATAGGCATCCGCCGCCTGGCCGTCAGAGTTTTCAATGTTGATAAGCGAATACCCGATCGCGCTGCTGAACTGCTTGCTCCAGGTGTGATCCAGGAACGTCGACATCCCCAGCACCGGAAGCGCGACGCCTTTGATGGGCCTCAACAGGTTCGACGAATCCTTCTTGATGCCGATGTCCACCGGCGCATCGTTCATGTAGTTTTCAATACCTTCACCGTAAGTGACCTGAAAGCGGCCGACGTCCTTCTTGCCGAACTTGAGATGCGAGCTCAGTGAGGTCCCCCATCCGACCGCGCTTCCGCTGAGATCAAACTGGTCGTTGGTTACATCGACCCATCTGATCCTTCTCACCAGTCCGGCGATTTGCACATGTCCCCAGTCCCGATCGAAGCGCGCGTGAGACACGAAATCGGGCAAGTCGAACTTGGGCTTGATGCCCTGCAATTCGATTCGATCCGCGAACACGCCCTGATCGCCGCTCGCGCCCGGCCGTTCAAGCGCGACTGTTATCGAGTTCTTTCCTTTGAGCGGCATCCATCGAACCTGCACGTTGCGAAACCAAACCAACCCGTTCGGTCCCCAATACTCGAGCGAGTTCGGATAGGCATCGGTATCACCGAAAGTGGTCCAGTACTGACCCGCGCCGAAGTGCCCCAATTCGCCGTATGCGTGACGCAGACGAAAAGTAGTTTGTCCCGCATCGACACCCGAACCGAACAACTCGAACTCAAAAGTAGTCTTCAGCTCGCCAAACGGAGTGGCCGTTGTAGACTTCACCCCGAGCCGGCTCTGCCGAACACCAAAAAAAGTCTTCCCGTCTGGAGCGAACTGATCCTTGAACGAAGGGAGCTTCGTGGGCCGAAGGACATCAAACCAATCCGGCTGTTGCTGCTTGAACTCGTAGCCGAAGTCGAGCATTGCAAAGCCGTAAACCTGCAATGTGCTTTCGCCCTTCTTCTCTTCCTGGGTGGCAGTGGCCTTTGCTGTAGGCAGCTCGGCTGCGGGCTGAGTATTTGGCAGCGTTGACCTGGCAGCGGCCGGCGCAAGCTTCGGTTGATCGATTCCCTGTATTTGCGTTTTCAACTCCTGGACTGTTTGCTCGAGCTTTTGGAGTTTCTCTTTCAGTTGCTGCACCTCGGGGCTGACTTTCTCGTTCTCCTGCGCGTGGGTTGCGACTGCAAGAAAGCCGATGCCAAGCAGCCCAGCGCAGATAACCCTCATCCATTTCGTGTGTAGTTTCCGTTCCATCGCAGCCTCCTCGTATCTGTTGATTTGTACCGGCGCGAAAGGCCGAATTTCGCAACGATTCTGTGCTCAAGAGGCGGGACTTTAAACTGTCAGTTTTGACAGGAATGATGTGAAAAGATGACAGGCATCTTGCGCCCGTATGAACGCTTCTCCATAAGCTGACGGAGTGCGCCACACCTGCCGTTAGGCATAAGCGCTTAGCCAGGCGATGGCGAGGTTCAAAGTATGATCACGCGGCCTACGTCTCAGACCCTGTACACTGTGGTATTCGCCTGAGTCAGGTAAGGGCGCAAGTTGATCTTTATCACGCGCTCGTCGCCGCACTCATAGCACGTCTGGATCAGCAGATTGTCCAAAGGCCGCACGTGAGGAATCCCCCAATAGTGACTGTGGTTCGTAAAGAGTGACAGAATATTCATGCTCCCCTCCCCTGGTTAAGAGATCCTTCACGATTATCTTAAGTGACGGGCGTGACGGCAGTAACTGGGACAAATGACAGTCAGAAAAGGAATCAAGTAACAGGGTCGCGTTCCCGCCGGCTGCAAACTTTTCGGAGGTGTTCGGATTCTGCACGTTGCTAGATCTCCGCGTGCTTTGCGGTCCTTTGCGCCTTTGCGTTGAGTATTGGGTCTTACTCCTTCAATACTCAACGCAAAGGCGCAAAGGACCGCAAAGCACGCGAAGGACTGACGCGGGACGTTACAAGCCGGCGACGTAATAACCACACCACTAAGTTTTCAGCCGTGAACTGTCAGTACTGACAGTTTCACCGGAAGCGGATCACCGATACACTTCGCGACAGCGAGACAAACTTATTGACGGCTGGAAGTCCCTGGATGGACAACCGGTCGATTTGTTGCTCGACGAATTGAGCAGCCTCGATATGGCTTGAGTAGCGAAGGCTGCCGGAGGTCTTCATCATGAGCAGAAGTTCAAAACCCGTTCAACAGCCCGAAGCGGCCGGGATAAATCAGAAAGGTGCGCCGCAGAACGGAAAAAAAGAGAATCCAGCATCGTCGCTCGTAGAAGTCGATCTTGCGGCGCAGTCGCATACTGGAAACGAAATGCCGCGCAACGAGGATCATTATCTTGTTGTTCGCGCGGATCGTTCGCTGCGCGCGATGCAGTCGAATCTTCCGGAGGGCGCCGTTCCACACACAGTCGACGAGACGGCTTATGGGATGATCGTCGCCGACGGAATCAGTGGAATGCCTGCGGGCGGAATAGCGAGCAGCATGGCTCTAAAAAAGCTCATAGACCTTGTGGTGAAAACTCCAGACTGGATCATGCGCATGAACCGGCGCAAGGCCGCGATCGTCAAGCAGCGGCTGATTAAGCGCTTTCGCGAGGTTGACTCATCTCTAAGGGCGCACGGGGAGAGAGATCCCAGGCTTGCCGGGATGGGCACTACTATGACGGCTGCATTGAGTTTGGGCGCCGATCTTTTTCTCGGGCACATCGGTGACTCGAGGGCGTACCTGCTGAGGGATGATGAGCTTTATCAACTGACTAGCGATCACACTTTGGCGCAGGCGATGATCGAGGCGGGAGTTGCTACCGAAGAAGACGCCAATGTTCGCGGGCTGCGCCGAGTGCTCACGGCCGCGCTGGGCTCTACCGCGCAGCCGGCCGACCCTGAAGTTCAACGCATGCGTCTCAGTCACGGCGATCAGTTGCTGCTTTGCACCGACGGGCTTTTCGAGTCCGTCGATCAAGTAACGATCCGTGCGATATTGCTTAAGGCAAGCTCCGCCGAAGACGCATGTGCAGCACTGATCAATGAAGCAATGACTCGTGGGGGCAGCGACAACGTAACCGTAGTGGTGGCACGTTATCGGTTTCCGCAGGCCGGGTGACAAAGGTTCGTAGTTCGGCCTTCAGGCGGAAGTTTGTACATCGCGTTTTGATAAACCTGGAGGGCAACAGGTCTTGGTTACAAACTGAATGGGGCGCTTCTTCACGCGGAGTCTTCGTGATCGCAACCGGCCAACACGAGAACCACGCAATTCAAAGCGCCCCAAACTCTTCCTAAGTGGATAGGCGAATCCGAAGAATTACGCCGTCGCCACCTTCTCGAAGACTTGCGGGAGGATCAGCCTCTTCGTCCGCTCGATGAACGCGAGGTGATCCGCGAGGCAGGTCTGGAGCAATAGGCCAACATTGTAGTGGCTCGTCCAATCTGCCATCGCAATCAGAGCAACATACTCGCCGATACGCAGGTGAACGATCCCGGCGATCTTCGCCAGGACGAACACCCGTCTTAGGGCCGGCACCTGGATCTCAGCGAGGTCCTTGCGGAAGTTCTCGACGAAGGCGTCATAGATCGGCGTGGCAACCTTCACCGGTTTCTCATTGATCAACGTAAAGCACTTGTCCAGCGTCTCAATCGTCTGCCCCTGGACAAAGACTCGCGCATCAAGCGCGTCTTTCACATCGGGGTCCACGGCCAGCTTGATCAGTTCCGTAAAGAACTTGTTTGTGAGCTCCGCTCCATACCGCACGTCGCTTAGCATGTAGACAAAGAGCTCCTTCGGGTTTTTAACTTGCATAGCATCACTCCTTTTCTCAGTTTATCCGTTGACGGTACCTCACCGCCGATATCAGTCAGTATGGCTGACTTGCAATGTCACGGCTTCACTTGAAGCCCGTGCTCACAGCCTCTTGCTTTAACCCGCGTGGAATACCCCGCGGCCTAAAGCTATCTTCAACTGTTCCGGTTGCGTTTTAGGACAGGCGGCCCGCCGAAGTACACCATCGTTCGGAAGACGGCTATGCGAGCTTCAAAATGAGCCTTGCTGCTCGCGATTAGACTCCGGCTTTGTGCGTCATCATCATTGTATGAAGCACAAGGGCGGCGGATAACTGCTTATGTTGACAGGGAGAGGGTGGAAGAATTGACAGTTGAATTCTCAGCGTCCTCCGCGGTTTTCTTGTTCAGTCGTAGGAATCAGCCGCGGAGGACGCCGGGGGACGCCGGGTAAGGAAAACGCCAGTCCGCGCGTTGAATGATGCGCGTCGGATCTGGCGTCCCTCGTTCTGCTCCGCGTGTCGTTCTTGCGGTTCGACTGGTTAACTCGCTTGATCGAAGACCAGCGACTGTTTGCCAAGCTGAATGCGAGTCAGCGCATTTGAGTTGTCGGGCATCGTCTTCGTTTCAAACGCGCGATGATACTGACTCTTCTCCAGCACCAGTTTTGCTGAAACCGTCGCCACGGTCTTGTTTCCCTTCATGAAGCTCACCTGTACATCAGGACCGCTTCCGCTCCACACCACGTTGTAAGTCCCGGCGGGCAATACTGTGCTGCCGCCGATCGTCACAGAGCTGCTTATCGTGATGTGCTTGCTATCAGCGAGCGACGTTGATGTGATCGTCGTCGCAAAAATCGCCGCAAAGAGTAGCGCCACGCAAATTGCCGTACGGTTCATTTTCATGATTTGATCTCCTTCGAATTTTAACTTTCCAACTCTTTGAGGTGGTCCATTTCGTCTCGGTTACATGGACCACTCCTATCATCATTGTATGCGGCGCCGGTCGCGCGAATAACTGTTAGTCCTGACAGATGGAATAGGGAATAAGTGGCAGTATTGGCATGCAGACGGAAGTCGGCTCCGTAGATAGCACACGGATTTTGACGAACACTTGTAAGGGCGTCCCTCCCGTGGGCGCCCCTCATCGGTATCGAAGTGGCCGCAAAAAAGGGGCGCCCACGGAGGGACGCCCTTACAGGTACATCACCATGAGCATGACTAAGTCCCTAGAACGCTTCGCCTACACCTACGATGAACGAGCCTCCGGTCTTGCCGTAGCCATAGTCAATTCGAAAATTGATTGGGTTTCTTTTTGTCAGCCTGAATCGGATCCCTGCTCCGCCAGCCGGCAGCATGTCGCTAAAACCGATGTCCGTGAACTTAGAACCGACGCCGCCCACTCCGCCAAAAGCGACTAAACCGAAGCGGCCAAGGAACCCTGGCCTCGGGACCGTGAAACGATATTCGGCCTGTGTCGCGAACATCCTTCGGTCCTGATAGCGCCCAGCGGTGTACCCGCGCAGGTCGTTTTGGAACCCAAAGAGACACAGATCATAGGCCGGGACTCGATCGCCTGCGGCCGCACATCCCATCGCTCGAACGGCAACCAATTGATGATCGCCCAGGCCAATGTACTTGTTGAAAGCGGCCTTGTAATACTGATAACTGAACTTGCTGCCGATCGCTTCGGCGAAGAGATCGATCCCTGAATCCAGGAAAACTCCTCGCCGAGGATAGAACGTGTTGTCACGAGTATCCCACTGAAAGCGCGGCCCAACCGCAACGGTCTTCTGTCGAAACAGATTATCTTTGATCACCGCGATAATGTCCGCGAGCTGCGCCGGTGGATTGATTACGACGTCGTCCGGAAGATCTGAGTTCTGCCGATCGATGGAAAGCGCAAGGTTGCGATACTGAAACCGGGCGCCCAGATAAATGCCCTTGCCGACTCGAAACAGAGACTCGGTGAAGAAAGCAGTGCCTTTCGCGTTGACTGGAACAAACACGCCACGATCACCAGCCAGCTTGCCGACGCCATATATTTCAGCGTTGATGCTTGCGTGCCCGCCCGCAAACGAAATTCGATACTTATCTTCTTTGAGGTACAGCCTGGCGCCGATCGCAAGCCCACGGCTCCCGTTGCTGGTGAACAGACCTCCGACTCCGAACATCGAAGGCGGAGAAACTTTGTCGTCCTTGCTAAACGGAGTGACATAGCCTACAGCCCACTGAAGTCCGGCGCCGATGGCCGGACTCTTCACCGGTATCGGCGCGATCACCCATTCACCCTTTTGAGCGGCATTGCTTGCCTCGCCGCTCTGCCGGCCGGCGGCGTCTGGTTGCAGCGCGAGAGTTTCTCGAGGCGCCTTCTTCTTGTGCGACTCCTTGTCGCTTGATTCGACAACACCGGCAGGTTGAGCGACTCGCCTGGAGCTCAGATCGGCGGTGGTCTGTTTTTCGTCCGTGCTGGACAGTCGATCCTGCGCCCGCGCGAACGTCGTGACGCTTATCGCCAGCATCGACAACAAAACGAATGCGCGCAGAACTAAAACACTGCCAGCCACGCGCGCACCGATGTTTGCGTTCAGTTTCGGTATGAATGTGTCCATCACAACGCAGCCTCGATTCTTGCTCGCCTCCTCGGAGTTCGAAGAGCGGAGGTTCTTGCAATCTTCGTCACCTCGCTGGAGCGGTTTGAAGCCCTGGTCATCTCTCGCAGCCAATAGAAAACAGGCGCCGCTAACATCTCTTCAGTGCAACGCCAACTTTTATGATCGTCGACATCGGGTTGACCCAGGGGGATAGTTCCAAGGTTCAGCAAATCGGGCACGGAAACAATCGAGAGCGCGGCGCGCGAGGACCATGCGAGGCGAATCAATTCCCATGCGACTTCGGAGGTCTCACCGGCGGGTCGATTCAAACAATTCCACACGCCCTGACGCTCTTCTTTGGGAAGCGCTTCAAACCACTGGCGCGTCCTCGCGTCGCCATTCGAGCCGGTGTATACGACGGAATTACAATCAAAATTCCGAGGCAGGTGTGGATTGTCCAGACAGCCGTTAAACGCGAATTGCAGAACGCGGGTTTCCAGGAGCTTCGCCGGTTCGGAACCGCGAACCGTGATGTCGTGTGCAATCAGGCGCGCTTCCTGCAGGAAACGATCGCTTCTAATATTGCTATCCGGCATCACCGGCACACCGGCCGCCTCGTGCGAGGGGGCTACAACCGCAGGGACGTCAACGCGACAAACGTCAACGTGTGCGAGCAGTGCACGCAGACGGTCGGCACACCAGCGATGGCTCACGCGGTTGACTACGCCCGAATCACGACCGTGATGATGATCGGGGCCCAACCCGCCGCTCGAGCCAAACCAGATTGGCATCAAACTCTTGCCCGACGACGCTGTCGCGTTCTCATCGCGCACGAATAACTCAGGGTTAGTCCAGGCTTCGCTTGAGTCATCAGAGACGTTGTAGCTTATGTCTCCGATCATTGTGACTCCCTTCGCCCTCGCGTATTCCTTTAGCCGCCGGCTCTGCCTGAACAAAAGGAACTGAGAAAAACGCACTCGATCGATTTCACCAGCTAGTTCGTGGCGGGCATTGGCGATCGCCTCAGGCTCGCGATAACCAAAGCTGGCCGGCCACTCGCTACAATGCGTGCCTCGATATCTGGCCTTCAATGCCTCGAACAAGCCGTAGTCTTCAAGCCAGTGACACTGCCTCTTGCGAAACTGCTCATACAGTCTCAGCAGTTCCTTGTGCGATCCTCGGTTGAAGTTCTTCCATGCCTTGTCGAGCAGCCAGTGTTTGAAGGGGACGACAACATCGAAGTCGATCATCTCTGACGGGAACGAGACACAGTCGCAATCCTGGCGAGTCAGCAGGCCATCTTCGATCAGCCAGTCAGGGCTTATGAGCAGCACGTTGCCCGCGAAGGACGAATAACATTGGTAAGCCGAATCCGGATATCCCGACTTCAGGGACTCGAGCGCGTGCCACCAGCTTTGTCCCGAGTCGCGAAGGCGATCGATCCATTTCAATGCGACCGGTCCAACGTCGCCGATGCCATACGGCGAAGGCAGAGCCGTTATGTCGAGCATCACACCCGAGGCTCGATAGCCCGTCGCGAATAGATTTGTCTGGTCGAGTTCAATCATAAGTCGTGTTCCTTTTGGCGCGCGAAGCAACCTGGCACTGCGCGCTCTCAAATCGGTTATCTTTGCGAGATTCTATCCGCGAAAGGAAACCCTCATAACTGTCATTTTTGACAGGGCCACAAAAAAAATCTGCCAGTGACTTTCGCTTCAGCGAAGAGCCACTGGCAGCCGAACCGCTCTGCCGAGAGCGTTCGATCACTTTGGCGGAAAGAGCGGCGTAATCGAGAATCTGACCCCGCAAGCCTGTGGCCCGCCGGGAAGAGTCGCCGCCCAGCAGCTCATGCCGCCACCGACGCTAACCGCGTGCGAGCCGACTCGCAGTACCTTGCTGATATCAAAGCTAACCGGCGCAGACCATCGCTTACCAATCCAGTCGTATGTTGATTCGGTGTCAACTGAGAAGGTCCAGGCAGACCTTGTAGTGTAGGACACGAACGGCTCGAAGTAGGTCGCGCTTACATCTGCGCGATCACTGTGACCGGCGACGGACCAGATGTGACGGGTCACCACTCCATAAGTCCAGGCGCGGTGTTGCGCGCCGATTACTGCCGCAGGGCCGATGCCGAACTTCCCAGCGCCCAGATGCGTGTCGGTAGCTGTCGGGATCAACAGCGTTGTACCCACGCCCCAAAAGACCGCATGCTTGTTGTTGGGTGAGACATAGAAACTTTGAAGTATGTCGCCAAGCCCGGCTTGCACCGTGCTCGCGTCGATACCATCCTGGCTCATCAATGGTATTTTTGTCCGCACTATCAGGTTCCAATTCTTGTTGAGAGCGATCGGCACAACCGGCTCGATATTCATCCTGTAGCGATAGCCCTCACGATTTGACGCCATCCCGAAGTCGATACTGTTATCGAAGTAGATCCTCGCGAGCGAGGAAACCGGATTGTGAAGTTTCCTGGCCAGCGTCGCCGGGTCGTCTTCGCTTTTGGGCGCGCTCTTTGTGGCGGGCAGTGGATCGCTAAAGGCGTACGGATTCTCGATCTGGTCGGAGCTCGACGTGACTACAAAGATGTCCGCGGGCAAAAAGTTAATGAGGCCGGAGGGCGGGATTGGACTTTGCGGTGGTTGAAACCGCTCTCGGAAATCGATAAGTGGCTGCTTTGCGATTTCCACCGCGGAGCCGTCTCCTCCCACTGCCCTCTGCTGGGTCGTCGTTTGGCTAAGGACCGATTTATCGAGAAGCATGGCCGCTACGGTAAATGCCAGCGCCCCCACGAACAGGACTATTTTCGGTTTCATGCCGGTTCCTCCTTTGTGTTATTCCTCACTCTGCTATTCCTCGCCAAACGAGAAAATGAGCTTGAAGTCGTTTTTCATGCTGATGGTCGTCCAGCCCCGAGCACGTGCGGCTTCCAAAGCCTTTGAGGTGTCGTCTTCGTAAGCAAACTCTCTATCCGCGTCGTCGTGGCGGACCAGCAGGTTCAAAAACGGTTTCTTTCCGCCCGCGGCAAATCCCATCATCGCCAGGTCGCCGTCACTGTTGCCGGCAACCAGGATGGGTCTGCGCCCGACGTGAAGCTGGATGTTCTCGGCTTTTGCCGACCTGTCGTTGAAGAATTCAACGTTATCTTTCCGAACAAGGTATCCACCGTCGAGCCTTTCTCTGTATTCGTACTCAGGCGTGCTGCCGATAACCTGCTCGCGCGGAACGCCAAAGACTGGTTCCGACAGTTCACGGATGAAATCTGCTCCCACGCTTGTCACTATGAAGACCTTGAACTCGTTCGCGCGAAGCAGGTCCAGCAGCTCGCTCATCGGCTCGTAAGCCAATTGCGTGTATCGCACTTTGAACCTGGGATGTCGCGCGGTCGTGAGGAAGGTCCGCACCGAGGATGCGAATTCATCGACAGTCATTCCACCGTGTGTAGCGCGGAGCAAGTCGAGCTTGTTCCACATATCGGTGAGAGCTCGCGCGAGTTCTTTGTCGTTGTCATCCAGAATGGCTTTGAATGGTTCCTGGTACTTCCACTCGGGATGTGACTTCGCCAATTGCCTGACACGCTGGCGCGCATAGACAACTTGAATCTGATTCACGTGTCTGGGCCATTCGGGCCACAGCGTGCCGTCATCATCAAAAGCGGCAATGCGTTCTTCCGGCTTCACGTATTTTGGCCCAGCCTTGTCAGTCACCTGGCGAACAAAATCGAGAATGGCGGACTTTGCCTGCCCATCGCGCCAGGAGGGCAGCGGGTCTCCTGTTCCATTGCCCGGTTGCTCGACTTGATACGCGTACAACAGCGCTGGGACACACAAAATTGCGCAAGCCAGAAGCTTTGGAATCCATTGCGTTGCAAGTTGAATCGCGTTTCTGCCCTTCATTCCACCGACCTCCTTGCGCCGAATGCTCGAGTGCGACCGCCGGCGTCGATCTCCCGGAGTCCACCGGCTACCCGGAGTCGATTGTATTTCTGGTCTGTGAGGTTGAGTACTGCCACTAATGACAGGTTTCAGGCCAAAAAATCACAGATGTATCCCTGGGGTGCTGTTCTCTAGTTGTGTTGGTTGACGGAGACTATCCGGCTAGGCGGGTTTGGAGTGCGGCGCGGTCTGTGCGTACGCGCCGCTTTGCCTGCTTTGAATCGCCCGCCAAGAGCCAAAGCGGCGCGTACCGCACAGACCGCGCCGCACTCCAAATATGCTGTCACTCGGCATGAGGTCGTCGTCTTTGCTGTGTGTGGATACCAACACAAGATTAGGACACGACCATCCCGGGAGCCCGAGACAACCTCGCAAGCCTCGTCTGCTTTCTGTCATTTATTCCCGCGGTCACTGGCGCAATTGACAGTGTCTTCGCGTATGGCGCGGCCGATAGAATAGTTGGTGAGAGGTGATGCTCTTGCAACGACACGAATCAATGCATGGACGATCATTTGAGCAGCTTCTGACGCGGCTGAGAGAGACAAAGCGAAGACAGGCCCGGTCTCGGGGACTCGACCCCTATATGAATGCTGGGATCAATCGAGCCGACGTGTTTTCAGAGTTGTTCGCCAGACTTCGCGTACGCCCGGTGATAATTCTCGCCTCGGTATTGCTGTCCTTTTTGTTGCTCTCGATCGCCTGCGATCAAGTCCTCGGGCAATAGAGATGGCGGCTTCAGCGCAAATCCGCTCACAAAAGCCTTCGCCCGGTATCGCTGAGGACTAGTGGGGTGTACCAGAGAATTCGCTAGTCCTGTATGGGCGGTCCTCCGTGGCCGCCCCTTAATGAGGAAGCGCTTTCTCGAAGGAGGGGCGGCCACGGAGGACCGCCCATACAGGACTACCCTTAATCGCTAGCGAAATGCATGTTACAAGCAACTAGCCATCCCGCGCGCTCGCCTGCGCAGCAGCCCATCGGAGCTGGGTTCCTCCTGTCAATCATCCTGATTATGGGATGCGCTCTGTTCTACATGATTTATTGGGGCGAAGGGCCGCTGTTCATTCGCAACGGCGCGCGCGGCGGCAATTCCGATTACAGAGATAGCACGGACACCCGACTGCGCACGGTAGAAGTGGGAGATTTTTGTGGTCACACGGCGTGGGTTTCGAGCGTGGCGTTTTCAAAGAACGGTAAGCTCGCGCTCTCCGGCGGTTCGGATAACAAGGCCATATTGTGGGACCTGCAAAGTCAGCGCTCATTGCGAGTCTTCGCCGGCCACACTGGATCGGTCACCAGCGTGTGCTTCTCAAATGACGAACGGCAGGTCCTTACCGGAAGCACTGATGGGAGCGTACGCCTCTGGAATATTACGGGAGGCAGGGAGATCATGCGGTTCATCGGGCACCGACACTCAGTGTCAAGCGTTGCCTTCTCTCCCGACGGTCGGCGCGTGATTTCAGGAAGCAATGATAAGACGATTCGGTTATGGGACGTCGAAACCGGAAAGTTGCTGCGCCTCTTCGAAGGCCACAGCGATCGAGTGACCGGCGCGGATTATTCTCCTCTCGGTGACGCCATCGTTTCCTCGAGCTATGACGGCACGGTTCGGCTTTGGGATGCGAAAACCGGCGCCGAATTAAATAGATTCAAGAGCCATCATGACGCAGTCAACAGCGTTGCCTTTTCATTCGACGGCCGGCTTATCCTCTCAGGCGGGTTCGACGGTACCGTCCGTATCTCTGAGGTTGCAACAGGAAATGAGGTTAGGCGCTGGAGCGCCAGGCGAGGTTTCAGTCTCGTGAGAGCTGTAGCTTTCTCTCACGATGCCCGGCGCGTGCTTGCGGCCAGCTTCGACCAGACGGTGAGATTGTTTGATATCGAGACTGGCGCAGAGCTTAGTCACTTCGACGGGAAAACGCCGTGGATCACTTCAGTAGCCTTCTCTCCCGACGGTCAGTTCGCTTTGTCTGGCGGCGGCGACAAGATAGTCAGACTCTGGAAGCTGCCTCGCTGAACTTTAAGAAGCACATCCCTCAACGTCCGTGCCGCGCGTCTTGTCTTCTTGCGGCGTACCCTCGTGCCGCAACCCCTCTGGCCCGATTGGAACTCTCGCGTCGATCTGCGTCCCGCGTGACGGCCGCGAATCAATCGATAAACTCCCGCCCACGAGGCGAAGACGTTCGCGCATGCTTATGAGACCGAGCCCCTTCTGCATCGACGGTGATTCAGTGTCAAATCCCGCACCCGAATCCGAGACGCGCAGCCGGATTTCGTTTTTGTTTCGAAGCAACTCAACCTCGCACGCCTGGGCGCCGCTGTGCTTAATAATATTGTTCAGACATTCCTGCACAATTCGATACAAGCATAGCGAGATGTCCGGCGACAGGTCGGCGGGCAGATTCCCGCTGGTGAATCCTATTTCCAATACGTGACGGTGGCGCAGTTCTTCGAACAGGCTCTTGAGCGTCGAAACCAGACCAAGGTGAACGAGTTTTGACGGATGCAGGTCGCGAGACATTCTCTGAATTTCCCTTGAAGTCTCGGCAATCTGAACCAGCAAGCCTGCGAGCTCATTGCGCACCGAATCCGGTGTGCCGGGCCTTTGACCGAGTTGCTCCATCTCGATTGAGACGAGCGCCATTCTCTGATTCACATCATCGTGCAGCTCCCTGGCGATACGCGCACACTCATCTTCTCGCGCGCGAATCAATTGGCCGCTCAAGTTTGCGAGCGATTTTTCCGCTTCTTTTCGCTCGGTGATGTCGATGCACGAGCCTATATACCCGAGGAACTTGTGGGTCACGGAGAACTGGGGAGTTCCGATATCGATAACCCAGCGATACTGTCCGTCGGCGCGCAGAAGCTTGTATTCCATTGTGAACTGTTCGCGCCGGTCGAACGAGTCGGAGTAGATCTGAAGGCATCGCGCGAGGTCCTCAGGGTGCATTCCCTCGGCCCAGCCGTTTCCGATCTCCTGTTCCATGGTTCGCCCGGTGAAATCGAGCCATTGCCGGTTAAAGTAGTAGCAGAGCTTGTCGATGCCTGAGATCCAAATCATAACCGGCGCGGCGTCCGCCATGTTTCTGAATCTCTCCTCGCTCTCGCGCAACGCCTCGACTGCCTGTTGCCGCTTGGTGATATCGCGAAGTATGACCGTGTAGAACTTCTGTCCATGCAATTCGAGCTGAGAGATGGACGCTTCAATCGGAAACTGCTCTCCGTCAATGCGGCGTCCGTATATCGAACCCGGTGATCCCATTGAGCGCTTTGTAATATTGCTATCTCCGAAAGCGCGAACATGCTCAGAATGCGTCTCACGAAACTGCTCAGGGATAAAGCGGTCGAGCGGCTGGCCAAGGACCTCCCGCTCCTCGCAGCCGAACATCTTTTCAGCGGCGTTATTGAAGAGCACAATGCGCTGGTTCCGGTCGATGGAGACGATAGCGTCCATCGCGGAGCCGATTACTCCGGCGAGGCGCGCCTGGCTTTCCCGCAGAGCCTCTTCGGTCACCTTGCGGTTTGTGATATCGATGTTGATGCCGGTCAGCTTCAGCGGCGCGCCGGTGGAATCCGTGACGGCCTGAAACCGGGCAAAGATCCAATGAATACTCCCGTCCGGCCACGTTACCCGCCATTCCTCTTCAACCGGCGCACCTGTGTTTAACGCCTTTTGTACGCTTGCGAGAGCGCGGGGAAGATCGTCCGCGTGGACTAAACCTTCCCACCCCGGGTGAGTTCCGTCGAAGCTGCCCGGCCGTAACCCATACATTGCCTCGAGTTCAGTCGACCCGATGTTGACGCCGGTCTGAATGTTCCATTCGAATGTGCCGATGCGGGCCGCCTGTTGCGCCAGCAATCGGCTCGCCTCGCTCTCGCGCAAATGCTCTTCAGCCCGTTTGCGGTCAGTGATGTCCCGCACAACGCTCAGAACTTTGTCGCCCTGCGTAGTGACGATGCGCGCTTCAAACCACCGCTCTTCACCGTTGAGCGGAAGCATGTACTCCACGGACTGCGGCTCGTCGGTCTCACGCGCGCGACGGAAAGAAGCAAGGAAGGATTCGGTCAATTCGGCGGGCATCACGTCGCGAATATTCTTGCCGAGAAACTCCGAGGGCGGAACCAGTAAGTCGCGCGGATCATTTGCCTGGTAGTCAAGATAGACACCATCAGATGTGTGCAGGAACATGAGATCGGGAATGGCTCGCAGGATTGCCCGGTTCCGTTCTTCGATTCTATCCAGGGCCTCGTCGGCCAGTTTGCGCTCGGTGATGTCATAGTTCACACCGGCTCCACGTGTAGGCTGTCCGTCTTTGTCAAAATAGAAACGCCCGCGCGCCGCTATCCAGTGAATGCTTCCGTCCGGCCAACGGACGCGCGCCTCGAAATCAAGATTGCCGGTCACCATTGCTTCCGCAAACGCGTTATCGAAAATCTCCCGGTCTTCTTCGACGATGTGGCGCCTGGCAACTTCGCGCCCCCAGTCGCTTTGCGGCGTGTCATAACCGAAGATCTGATCGTGACGCAGACTGCGATGTCCCGAGAAATCTCTGGTCAAATCCAAATCCCACGTTCCCATCTGCGAGGCTTCCAGCGCAATCGTCAAGCTTTCCTGCGTCGCGCGCAGGGCCTCCTCCGCCCATTTCCGCTCGGTGATGTCGATCGTGACACCGCGCAGGCCGACGATGTCTCCCGTCTCGTCACGAGTGGCCGCCAGGTGAGTCTCCACCCATACCTGGCGCCCGTCTTTGGCTATCCATCGAAACTGCAGGGCGCCCTCGCCTCCGTTATGGAGAATCGACGCGGTCGCGCGCGCTACCCGGTCGCGATCTTCAGCATGAGTGATCGATTGTGCAAAAGCCGGCGTGGCCATCCACTCTTCCACGCTGTAGCCGAGCATCGTCTCGGCATACTCGCTGACGAACATCAATTGGCGCGCGCCGCCGGCAGGATCTACGTAAGATTCCCAGACGATGCCGGGCACGTGCGACACAACATCGTCCAGTCGCGCGCGTTCGAGTTCTGCAAGCGCGGCGAAACGTTCGCGTTCGACTTCGGCGCGCTTGCGTCTTGAACGGTGGATGATCAGCCCCGCGATGAGCATCGTTTGCAGTATGAGCACTGAAATCAGGGCTATCGCGTACCACTTGTACTGAGCCCATAATGTGGGCACGCGAAATTCCACTATGCTGCCGGGCGGAAGATCGTCTTCACTGATTCCCCACCGCTCGAGCTGGCGCCAGTCAAACATCGGCACGGTTGGGGGAGCTTGGACCGGGATGTCTTGCGCGCGCGTGCCGCTTACAATCTGCATGGCGATTTCGGCAGCGCTTGTCGCAATTCGGCCGGGGACGCGGAGATGACCGCCAATGATTCCGTTACCGAGCATCGGAGTGGTAAGCCCGTAGATGGGCGCCCGGGTTGAAGGGGCAATCAGCGCCAATACATCCGGCGCCTCCAGTACACTCCCTTTCTCATCGTATGACTGCTGCCAAAGGTAGAGGATGATGGAACGCTCCGGCAAACTTCTCACCCTGGCGATCAGCTCGCCCAGGGGAAGGTCGGTCAGGTAAGTGATTGCCGCTTTGCTTTCAAGGCCTTCAAGATCTTTTCGGCAGGTTAGCTCAAATCTTTTGTCATGATCGAGCGTACCGCTGACGATGAACACCTGCTCCGTGTCCGCGTGTAGTCTCAATGCCATCTCGAGGGTGTTTCTCTGGTTGCCGCCATAAACGATCCCGGTAACGCCAGGCCCAGCCGCCAGCTCCGTCGATGTCGGCGATTTGACGGCGACAAAAACAATCGGGACATTGGTGAAGAGTTCGCTTCGGTACTTGAGGAGAAACTCCAGCGGCTTATCCGTAACGGCAATGATTACATCAATCTTGCGGCCGGCATACTTCTCCCGCAGATAATTGCGCAGCAACAATTCCTGATCTTCTCCGGGGAACCGATTGGATTCGAGATACTCAGAATAGTATTCAACGCTTCCAGTCGGCGCTGACTGCAGACCCGTTCGAAAGTTCTGTTCGAAAGTAATATTTCCTGCGTACTCCCGATTGTACCAGTAGAGTATCAGTATCCCTTTAGGCGCGGCGTTGGAAGCGGCGGCTTCCTGGGCGTGGGCGATAGAGGGTAACGAAAAAAGTACAAGCGCGACGAACAGCACCGCCATTCGAATAAATATCCATCCGACTCTCGCCGACTTCTTTCCCGGTCTCATTGGTTCCCACTCCAATATAGTGCTGGGATCCGTTCCACCGATCGGTTCCGTGTACGCTCTGGGAGAGCGCGACCGCACCAATGCGCGCACCGCTTTTTGGCGAACTCAAAAATCAAGCGGCTAAAAAATCAGCTTCAGAGCGAACTGCATCTGCCGCGACGAACCGGCCTCACCCGTCGGGAAACGCGTGCTCGTAATGCGTCCAAAGGCCGGAGTGCCGACGACGTTGCCCGGCCGGCCAAAGTTCACGTGGTTGAAAACATCGAAGAGCTCGGCGCGGAACTGCGCGCGCAGCCTGTCGGCGAGCCTGGTGGTCTTGCTGACCGAAACATCCGTGTTATTGAATCCCGGCCCGATGACGACGTTGCGGCCCAGGTTCCCGAATCGCGAGACGGCGGTAAACACGGAAGTATCGAACCAACGATCGACGTTGCCGATGATGTTTATGGGTCCGGTTACGTCGGGCCGCAGCGTGCCCGGTACGCCGTTGACAGTGCTGTTGCTGGTGACGATGTTGACGGGGTTTCCGCTCTGCGCCTGGAAGATCGCGGATACCTGCCAGCCTTCCATGAACTGGTTGCCGCGAAATGGAAGTTCGTAGATCGCGCGCACGACGACGCGGTTGCGCGCGTCGAAATCCGAAAGACCACGATCGCCCGCCAGGTCATAGCTGTTCTGCAGGAAGATGGCTCCCGAACTGAATGAGGTATAGTCGAGCGACTTCGAACAGGTGTAGGAGGCGTCGACCTCCAGACCACGTTTAAGCCGGCGGTTCGCCGTCACCCACAGCGCGTTGTAGCTGGAATTGCCGGTGCTCTCAACCTGCGGGATGTTGCCAAGCGAAGTGCCTGGAAGTATCGAACTCGCTCCCGAAAGTGCAGGGTAGGGGCGCACACCGTTCACCGGCTGGTTGATGTTGCGCCGGGTAATCAAGTCCGTGCCTTTTGAACCGATGTAACCAACCATAAATGCGAGATCGGGTGTCAGTTCGTGTTGCACATTCAGATTCCAGGATTGAACGTACGCGTTGTCAAAGCCTCGATCCACTGACTGCGGAGCAAGTCCGGCGGCCTGAGCCAAATTGATGGCGTTGTTGAGAAGTATCGGTCCGCTAAACGAGAGCGGGATCGCGAGCGGTGGGTTCCCCGCCGTCCCCAGCACTACACTGGTCATCGGCTGATCAACAAGAATCCCATATGCCGCGCGCACCACAGTCTTGCCGCTCTTGAATGGATTCCACGCAAAGCCCAGGCGGGGCTGAAAGTTTTTGGCGTTCTGGTGGTAAACACCATTCGTATTTGAATCGACGCGCTCGAGCGATGCGCTTGTCTGATCGAAGACTATGAACCGGTCATAGCGTTCGCTTGGTGTCATGTTCCATTCGTAGCGCAAGCCAAGTTCGAGAGTCAGACTCGGGCGGAACCTATAATGGTCTTGCACGAAAGAACCTAATGCGCCCTGGGCGATGCTGCTCGATTGATTCCCCAGCGTTACGCTGAACGAGTTCGCCGTGCCCGCGAGGAAGGCGGCAACGGTCGGGAAGTTGAATGAGCCGGTCGCTTGCCGGAAATTGTTGTTCAGAAACTGCCTGTATTCACCACCGAGCTTTATCAAGTGGTTCCCGAACAAAATG
>DATNBZ010000182.1:0-10164 GCA_035607285.1 Blastocatellia bacterium
CTGCGCGTCGAGGAACACCATCAGCGTTCTGGTCGCCGCGCCGCCGGTCGTTCCGGTGGTCACCGAGTAACCCTGTGGAGTCTGACTTACGCGGCCGAGCATCTCCTGGGGCGAGGCGGGATCGGTTACATCCATCACACGAATCGCCGGATCGCTGAACCCGTTTACGGTGACGCTGCGGCTGGGACCGGCGGTGAACTTGAGCGCATTGCCGTCCGCGTTGTAGCTGTGCGAATAAGTGAGCTTCATGTAATCGACAAAGCTGAAGTCACTGTTGCCCGCCTGCGCTGTCATCGTTACGGTGTTCGTCCCTTCGGTCAGCAGTGATTGAGAGAAGCTCAGCGTGGACACCGAGTAAGCCTGATCATTGAAGTCGAGGTTCCCAATCAGCGCGCCGTTCACCGACACCGCGACGTGATGCTTGCCCACGTTGAAGCCCTGCATCGCTATCTCGAGCGTTGCGTTCGCAGCCGGAGCGATGTGATTCACCGACAAGGTCTGATCCGTCGGCTGGTAATAGATGAACGCGCCGAAGAAGTTCTCTTTGTCGCCGTTTGGGATGTTGGAGAAATAGTAGAGGCGGTCCTTGCGTTGAACGGTGTATGGGAAGCTGTCGGCTGAGCCCGCTCCGCTTGCGCCCTTGAAGGGCTTGATGCGATTACCCGGCTGAGCTCCCGCTATCAGCCAGTAGACGTGGGTGTCGGTCGAAGCCGTATCCAGACCAAGTCCATAGAACTCAATCGAGTCCTGCGGTCCGAAGTTTCCGTCGCTCTCTCCCCGGACGATCATCGGTATCTGCACGCCGTCGACGTAGAGTTGCAGCTTGCGAGGATCAACTGAGGGATCAAGCCCCGCCGCCAGCAAGTCCGTTTGATTGACTCGGTAGTAACCTTCCTGACGCACGGAGATCTTGACTGCGGGCTGCCCTGCTAGATTGATTTGTTGAATGAGCGGGGCGCCGGTTAGCTTGACCGTCGCCGCCTTGAGTTCTGCCTGCCCAGTCGCTTGGTACTGAGCGTCCGTTCCGGCAGTTGTGCCGAGTTGCTGTGCATTGGCCGCATTGATCGTCGCCGAGTTGACGGTGTCGATCGTCGGTGAGTTGACCGTGTTGGTCACGGGCGAGTTGACCGTGTTGACCGGTGGCGAGTTGACCATGTTGATCATGGGCGACTGAAGCGCGAGTGGTGACAGTGAGCGACTGGGTTTGCGATTCTCGTCGATCCAGAAGGGACCGCTCCAGGTGCTCCGTCCGCTGATGTCGAGGTCTTCGAGCCAGTAGCGCGGAGAGTCTCCCGCCTTTGTGTCCGGGTCAGTCCATGAATAACCCAGACCGGCTGTAAGCATAGTACCTCGGCGAACCATCAATGCCGACCCGGCTACGAGATGAGGAGTCAATCGCACAGGCTTGCCGGCTTCAGTTTCTCTGTAGACATTGAACCCGATGTTGTCGACTTCTAAGCCGGTGTGCCACTCGAGGACTACGCCGTTATTGGACCTCGAAGCGTTGAATGATTCGAGCTTGCACGCAGTAGGCGCCCCCGCTCCTGCGATCGCCCACGGCGAAAACGCGGGTACGACTGAGAGCTGAACCCAGTTGTCGGTTGCACTACACGTGTCCGCGCCCTGCTGTGACCAGAGATTTGTTGTGGTGTCCTTTCTCCACAACTGCAGATTGCACAAAGCGTCTGGTGGAGATGAGTTTTCGGCCGTGGTTCCCACCTCTGAATCAAGGTAGTGCAACCGCAAACTACCCACCAAAGTCAACGCTCCCAAGTCGATGTTGTACTCCCGTTTAACCGCGCTTGGAATGTTAAGCGACGTCGCACCCTTGACCAGAGTGACTGTAACCGTGCTCGCCGACCCTCCTGTCTTAGCAATCTGCACATTTGGATTCCCAAACGAATGGGCACCGGTGACGTTGAGATCCGTGCGCTGCACACTTCCTACAACATCGCCGGTGGCCGTTGCAGCGGATGTCCCGTTCTGATTTATTGCGAATGACGTGGTGGTCTTAATGTCTCCGTTACCGAGATCGAGCACGCCGTTGACAGTCTGGGTTGCACCTAGAGTGAGGCCGGCACTGTTACTCAGTGTAAGATTGTTGTATGTGAAGACAACTGTGGGTCCCGTCTGGGCGGCGGAACCATTGTATGAGATTGTGCTGCCAGTGACCGTATACGTACCAGAGCCGGGAGAGAAGGTTGTAGCGATGCCAATCGTTCCGCTCGAGGCTAGCGTCCTATTGCCGTTACCGGTGTTGGTCAGGTTGTTGTAATTGAACGCCGGTATCGTCTGGGCAGCAGAGTTAGTAAAGTTAATCGTGCTGCCCGTGATCGTATATGTGTTTGTTCCGGGTGTGAAGGTCCCTCCAACACCGATCGTGCCGCTTGAAGCCAGAGTGCGCGCACCCGCGCCGCTGCTCGTCAGGTTGCTGTAGCCGACTGCGGCAATGGTTTGGGCCGCTCCAGAAGTGTACTCGACGGTTGTGCCAGAAGAAATATTTGTGGTGCCGAAAGCTGGAAATGTTGTTCCCGTACCAGCAGACCCTAGCTTGAACGTCCCAGAGGTGAGATTGAGTGTTCCGGCGGATGTGACCTGGAATCCTCCGTCGTTGAAGATACTGTTGGCCGCAACATCTCCAACGGTCAGCGACCCGTTAATGGTTTTGACTGCATTGAGGGTGACACCCGTCCCGTTGTTGTTATTGAGCTTGGCGTTCTGAAAGTTCGAGACCCATTCGCCCGCGGTGGTTTGCGCCGCACTACCAGAATAGATGATCGTCGTACCGGTTGCGGTCACAGTGAAGGTGCCGCTACCAACAGAGAAGGCCGCTGTTCCTGCCATCTCCAGGCTGCCATTGGTATTGATCGTAGTTGTTCCCGTCGCAAGGGTCTTCGTTCCACTCCCATTGAGCTTGAGATTGAGGTAGGTTCGAGCGGTTATGGTTTGAGCGCCACCCAAATAATATTCAACCGTGCCGGCAGTATTAAGGCTGGTGGTGTCCCAGATGCCGGTGCCCTGCGTATCCAGGGAGAGATTTGCACCCGGACCGAGCCCGCTCAGATCTACCGTACGAATCAATCCCGCAGCGGCCATAGTCAGAGTCGTGGTGCCGGACGCACCTGTCTGAAACTTACCTGCATTGGCTGAAAAGTCCAAAGTTCCATTAACCACAAGCGAGCCCGCAACGGTAGTGGTGAAGCCAACTGCGTCGAGCGTGGTATTCGCTCCCACAGTAAGAGTAGAGTTAACCGTGGATCCGCCAGTGATAAAAGTCTTCGTACCGCTGCCACTTGTTTTGAGACTCCCATAACCACTTGTGATTTGGTTAACTGATTGGTTTCCCGCCCCGGCATAATCGACTGTCATGCTAGACAGTGTATTCGTCGAGAATTTGTACTGGTTGCTGTAGTCGGCAGTGGCTGTGATACGTGTTACTTGTATCGTTCCTGATCCGGAGATCGTCCCGGCAGCTGCCGCACTGTTAATTACAACGCTTGCACCTGGACTGAACGTTGCGCCCGCACCGATCGACATTACTGCGCCACCTCCGCTAACGGCGATACCGGTTGCCGAACTGGCCGTCACAGCGGCTGATGTGTTTGAGATTGTAAGCTTGTTATAGGTCGCGGCGCTGACCTCCTGAGCAGCTGCGCCCGCATAGTCGACCGTCAAAGTCGTCAATGTATACGTTGAAAACTTGTATTGTCCCTTGAAATCATCCGACCCTGTCGCCCTCGTGACCTTTACGGTTCCCGAACCGCTGATCGTCCCTTGTGCTGCTGCGCTATTGACCACAACCGTCGCACTGGGGTTGAGGACAGCACTGGCGCTTACGCTGAGAATTCCCTCGACGTCGAAATTTGTGGTCACGCTGATCGCGGCACTAGTGTTTGAAACAGTGAGGTTGTTAAAGGTTGTCGCACCCGTTCCACTCACGGTCTGACTGCTAGTACCACTGAGCGTGGTGTTGAAATTATTAGCACCGGGCGCGAGATCCATTGTGCCGTCATTCTGTATGTTCCCAGTAACCGTCAGAGGGTTTCCCGTGGAGGCGCAGGTAAGCGTACCCCCAACGTTAATTGTCAAATTACTGCCGCCGGTGAAGTCGACGTGAAGCTGCCTATTGTTGCCCGAGGTGGTTATTGTGCCATTGACGATAAGGCTATTAAGGTTATTCGAACTCGCACCCAACGTTACGGTTACGCCAGCATTGATTATCACGTCATCGCCATCCACTGGCACTGCGGCGCCACCCCAGGTTGTTGTGCTGCTCCAGAGACCCGAGACGCTTGCCGTTTTAGTCGCCGCCTTGACCGTAACCGGCGACCACAGGATGATCCCAACAAGAAAGCAGCTAGCGAGGGCACTGAGCCGAACGACTCTTGCGCGGGTAATTATCCGGCGTGCCAGGTTGGGTCTACTCTTACAACCAACCCTTTTCTCCAAAAAAAGTTTCACTCGATTCATACATCCTCCTGCGACAACTGAGCTTCACTTTCGACACTTCGGGCCGCGACTCAGGCGCAAGCCCGCGCAGGGTCACTCCGACCCTGTTCACGCTTACCTGTTAGCTGAGTCTTCATGCTCGGGGGCTCCGAAAATGTTTTCTCAGTTTTTCTCTGCGACTGCTTCTAAGACTTTGCGGCGCTGATGACAGCCGGATGAAGCGTAAAGTCCCTCATAGTCGACAGTTTTCCAGATTGGCCGATAGTACCACAGCCTCCCTCCTTGTCAACCCGAAAACAGGGAATAGCCCCCAGATTTATTCCCCGAGTTTTCTACGGATAGTTGTGCCATCGGAAGGAAAAAAATTCACAGCGCAAAGACGCAAAGGACCGCAAAGCTCGCAAAGAATTATGCATCTCGGTGTATCGGTTCTCTTGAATCCGTCCGGCACTGTAACCAGCAATTCGCAATTCACAATTCACAACAATTCACAATTCGAAATTCGCAATTCCAAATTCCCCTTCTTCGCCGTGGCTGGGCTACCCATCGACCACGTTGCGTTGCGCGTCACAACTCCCCAATGTTTGCTTAATTACTGATCACTTCGCCAATACAAAGTTTAACTCCTGAAGCGATCTCGTAGCACGACGGGGTACGCTTGGCTGCTTTTTTCGCGCTTCCAGTCGCTGCCATTGAGCGCCTTTCGCGCTGGTCTGGTTGTTGCACTTCACCGCCGCGCGTCCCCCCAAAGAAAGAGAAGAGAGCTATGTGTAAGAGCTTTCGATGCCTCGTGTGGGATGAGGTACTGGGTCGGGTTCTGCCCAGATGACGGGACGCAACTGGAGACATTTTCAATGAACAGAAGCGTCAAGTCACTCCTCACAATATCGCTCGCGATACTCTTACTGGCCGCGCAATCAAAAGTCACATCGGTGCGCGTCATCAAGGCCGATGACCTCAGTAGCCAGGCCTCGCAAGATGTAAGCGAGACGTCGCGATTGCTGCCTCAGGCTGTTCCGGGAAGACTGCTGGTCAAGTACCGCCCAGGTGTTTCCACGCGCAGCCGAAACAACATCATGATGGCCGCGGGCGCGCGCGAAGAACGAGAGCTTTCGGGTCTGGGCGTACACGTTGTCCAGTTGCAGGACGGCGTGAACGAAGAAGCCTACGCTCGAGTATTGAGCGCTCAGCCCGAAGTGGAATTTGCGGAACCTGATTACCTGGTCTATCCGGTCAGCGACACGGTTCCAGATGATCCTATGTATTCTTCGCAATGGCATCTGCCGGCGGTGTCGTGCCCTTCAGCCTGGGGCATGACCATGGGCAGCGATCAGATCACGATCGCGCTGTGCGATACGGGAGTCGAGGCGACTCACCCTGATCTCGCGTCGAAGCTTGTGCCCGGTTGGAATGTGGCGGACAACAACGCAGACACGAGCCCGGTTGCTTCACACGGCACGTGGACGGCAGGCACCGCGGCCGCGACAGGCAACAATGAAATAGGAGTGGCCTCGCCGGCTTTGAATTGCAAAATCATGCCCGTGCGCGTCACATCACGAAGCGACGGAGCGGCGCTGATCAGCGCGATGGCCGCCGGCGTAGTCTGGGCCGCCGACCACGGCGCCCGCGTAGCGAGCGTGAGCTACATGGGAGCCGACACCGGTTTGATGCAAAGTGCTGGACGTTACATTCAAAGCAAAGGCGGCGTGTTGGTCATGGCCGCCGGCAACACGAACTCGTACTTTGGCGCCCCGGACACCGCCGATATCATTGTCGTAAGCGGGACAGATCAGAACGATCAACTCGCGTGGTTCACGACAACCGGAAGCTATGTAGACGTGTCCGCGCCGGGCACGGGAATCCTGACGACGACACCGGGCGGGGGCTATCAGGCAGTGAACGGCACGTCCTTCTCGGCACCGCTCGTGGCCGGGGCAGTAGGCCTGATGTTATCGGCCAATCCTAATCTCACGCCGGCTCAGATAGACAGGATATTGAAAGCGGCCGCCGATGACCTTGGGCCGGCGGGATGGGATCCCGGCTACGGATGGGGACGGCTCAACGTAGGCCGAGCGATCATTGCCGTTGAAGCCATGCTCAATGGCGCGCCCGACACAATCTCTCCAGCGCTTGGTTTCGTTCAGCCTCAGATCGGGGGCGAGTCCAGCGGACTAGTCGGCATATCGAGCGGTGAGCTGCTGAAGGTGAACGCGATTGATGATCGAGGTGTGGCCGAAGTTAGCTTGTTTGCGGATGGCGCGTTGATAGGAACCAGCTCATCGGCGCCTTACAACTTCAACTGGGACACGTCTTCATTTGCGGCCGGCTCACAGCACGCGCTCATGGCAGTCGCCAGAGATGAGGCCGGCAACACAAAGAACATCTCTACTACGGTGACGTTGAGCGCGAGTTTCGACGCGACGCCGCCGGTGGTCAGCTTCGCGCAGCCTCAGGCGAATGGACAGATAAACATATCTGCAAGCGAGTTGGTTCAGGTGAGCGCTACGGACAACAGAGGCGTGGCGTCCGTTTATCTCTACGCGGACGGGTTGTATGTGGGCAATGACACCACTGCGCCTTATACATTCACTTTGAATACTTCGTCGTTTGTTATCGGTTCGCAGCACACTCTTATGGCTTCGGTCGGGGATCAAGCCAACAACTGGGTGAGTACATCGATTACGGTGACTGCGAGAACCGCGCCCGATACTGCGCCGCCTTCGGTGAGCTTCGTGCAGCCTCTGCAGGGAGGGACGCTAAACATATCGACCGGCGAGCCCGTCAACGTGAGCGCTTCGGATAACGTCGGCGTGGCTTGGGTGAGCCTTTACGCTGATGGAACGCTGACTGGCAGAAAGACATCAGCGCCTTACGCGTTCACGTTGAATACTTCGGGGTTTGCCGCGGGTTCTCAGCACACGCTGAGAGCAGTAGCTGTCGATCAAGCCGGAAACTCGACTACCGTTTCGATCACCGTGACCGTGCGAGATACGGTTGCGCCTCAAGTCACATTCACCGCGCCGCGGAATGGAGACAAGCTCAAGGGCGAAGAAACGGTATCGGTAAACGCGACCGACAATGTTGCAGTCACGCGTGTGGATTTCTACGCGGACAGCCAGCTTGTTATGTCGTGGTCGAGACCGCCCTATAGCATGAAGTGGAACGCAGGCAGGTTGAGCCGGGGCCCGCACACGCTGACTTGCACGGCTACTGATGGAGCGGGCAACAGCGCTTCGATGAGCATTACGGTCACTGCCAAGTGACCACTCGCCAGTAAGATTTTTTGCGAGGTTTGTGGTCCTTGGCGTCTTTGCGGAGAGAATACTCAACGCCAAGACGCAAAGGACCGCAAAGCTCGCAAATCCCTCCTGTGTCACGTACGCCAGGTTACCGGAAAATCATTGACAGCTAAGTGCTTATGCAGTATGGTTTCGCCGAAACGTTGGGTTGAGTGAGGCACTTTAGAGCCGAGCAATGAACCAGCGAGTAAGGGGTTGGTTCAGGAGCTTGGGATGATAGCGCGGCCAGAGGTTTTCGCAGCTAACGTCCAGGCGGTCGCCGTACGCAGACAGCGTCGTACCAATCCACCTTTTTGAGAGTTCGCGAGTGTGTTCCCCCGCACATCTCAATCGTGCAAAACGCCGTCTTCTTTAACCGGCGGTGCGTTCGTATTGTAAGAACGAAATTGCCACCCAGTGGCTTCCCTTCGGGGTTCAAGACTCGGGGGCGAAGCTTGCCCGGGAGGGGAAAGGGAATTGCGAAATTCGAATTGCGAATTGCGAAATGAAATTGCGAAATGCGAATTGAAATCCACTGAAAATATGAATGTCAGCAAATTCGAAATTCGAAATTCGAAATTCGAAATTCCCAATGTAAGCCAATTCGAAATTCGAAATTCGAAATTCGAAATTCCCCTTCGCTCCGGCTTGATGACCGCAGTCGCATTCACCGCGCTTGCGCTTGGCACCGTCGAAGCCTGGTCGGTCGCGATCTTTGAACTGATAGTTCTCCTGCTCCTGTTGCTTTGGGCGACGAAGGCAATAGTCGATAAGCGACTCGAGATCAACTTCCCGTCGGCCGCTTTGCCGCTCGGCGCGTTCGTTTTGCTCGCGCTTATTCAGAGCGTAGCAATCAACGGCGGCGGCGCTCGAATCGCCAGTCTGTCGATGGACGTCGAGGCGACACGCGGTGCTGCGACGGTGATCTTTTTCTTGTTCGTTTGTTTCCTGGTCGCTTCGAATTTCTTCAGGGGCGCCGAGAGGCTGCGCAGCCTGGCGAACTTCCTGATCGTGTTTGGGCTTGTGCTTGCGATGTTCGCATTGATTCAACACTTCACCTGGGAAGGCCGCTTGTTTTGGTTCCGGCCGATGCCTGCAGCGGGCGCCGGAACCGGCGGCCCGTTCGTCAATCGAAACCACTTCGCCGGTTATATGGAAATGTTGATTCCGATCCCGCTAGCGCTGTCGTTGTCGCGCGCGGTTCGAGGTGAAGCGCGGCTGCTCTACGCTTTTGCGGCGGCGATAATGGGAATCGCACAACTCGCGTCACTCTCTCGAGGCGGATTGGTGAGCCTTGTCTTCGGTCTCATTTTTCTGGCGGTGTTCAGCACCAGAGGAAAGCGCGACGCTTTACACTCGGGCGCGAAGCGTTCCTTCAGCGTTCGTCCCGCGGCGTTGATCATCGCGATGGCGGGCGCAATAATCGCGGGCGTTGTGTGGGTCGGCGCGGATCTGGATATCGTTAGGCGAGTCGCAAACGATCCCATGACAACCGGGGCTACGATGGACCGCCAAGCGGTGTGGGGAGACACGCTCAAGATGTTCGCTGAGCATCCGATCATCGGCGTCGGGGTCGGCGCGTTCGAAACGGTCTATCCGATCTACGGGCGAGGCAACGGCAAGTTTGTAATCCAGTTCGCGCACAATGATTACATACAGGTGTTAGCCGATGGCGGAATAGTCGGAGGAATACTTGCCGTTTGGTTTATCATCGTAGTCTTTCGTGACTTTTCTCGTGGCGCGAAAACCAAAGATCCGTTGGCTGGCGCGCTTGCGCTGGGCAGCGCTGCTGGAATCTTTGCGATGCTGGTTCACAGCCTGTTTGACTTCAATCTCCAACTGCCGTCCAACGCTCTGTTGTTTTTAGTGCTGGCAGCGATTGTTGTAACGAGCGAAGGGCAAAGAGCGAAGGGCGAAGAGCGAAGAGCGAAGGGCGAAGAGCTGAGGGCGAAGAGCTAAGGGCGAAGAGCTAAGGGCGAAGGGCGAAGGGCGAAGAGCGAAGAGCTAAGGGCGAAGGGTGAAGAGGGAAGGGCGAAGAAAAATGAGTGCAACGATGCGGCCCCACTTCCGGTTTGAAGACCTTGAGATTTGGCAGCTCGCTCGGACCTTAGCTGTCGATCTGCATAAGCTTGCGGCTGAATTGGATAGAAAGCGGCTGTACCGCTACGCAGAACAATTGAGAGCCGCCGGATTGTCTCTGACGAACAATATCTCCGAAGGTTCCGGAAGCACACACAAACGAGAATTCATTCAGTTCTTGAACATCGCGCGAAGGTCTCTTTTTGAGGATGCATCGATGCTAATGGTTTTTGAAACGCTTGGTTTGTTTGAGTCGGGTGAAATCGATCGGGTTTTGGCTGAATGCGACCTCCTGAGCCGGAAGATTACGAACTTCTCTAGGACCCTCGGCCCTTAGCCCATTGCGCTCTGCCCTTTG
>DATNBZ010000186.1:0-43451 GCA_035607285.1 Blastocatellia bacterium
ATCTTGTGTTGCCAGCCCATTCGCTGAGCTTTCTCGCCTTCATCTAATCTACCATGTTATATTGCGACACCAGACTACCAAACAACCCGCGCTACATCCTTGCGGATGAGGAGCCGGATTTAATGTTCGTTCCCGACGAGATAAGAAAGTGCGTGGCCTTCGTCGGCTACAGGCAACGCAATGGGATTCCTCAGCTTGCGGGTACCGCATTCTTTCTAATTCGACCTATCGATAACACTGAGCTTTCGTTTGAATACACGGTGACCGCCAAGCATGTCATAGACAATATCCGCGATAAGGGCGTGAGCGAGGTATTGCTCCGAGTGAATATGGCAGGCGGTTCAGCGCAATGGATTGCTACAAGTTTGAATCGCTGGACGTTCCACCCGGACGAATCGGAGGTTGATGTTGCTATATATCGCAGTGTACTACCCGAAGAAATAGATAATCGTTACTTCCCGCTTAATGCTTGTGCAACAGATGAAGTTGTCAAGACGGTACGCATTGGATTAGGCGATGAGGTTGTTATACCTGGCCTCTTCGCCCATCACCACGGACAGCATCGCAATGTGCCGATAGTTCGCATTGGTAATATTGCTGCCCTGCCAGAAGAAAAGATTGAATCTCAATATGGAATGATGGATGCCTACTTAGTCGAGGCGCGGTCAATTGGCGGTCTTAGCGGTTCGCCCGTATTCGCGCACGTCCCAGTTCCACTACGTAGCCTTGAGGGTTTCCATACGTCTTCTGAAACTCAATTCTGTCTAATCGGGTTGATGCAGGGACATTGGGATAGCAGATTATCGCAAGCCGATTCGGCCCTCGATGCTTACAGTGGCTCTGAAAGAGTAAATGTGGGTATAGGTATTGTTGTGCCAGCGACGAAGATACTAGAAGTAATAAACCAACCGACGATTCAGGAAGATGAAGAGAGGCAGAGGCAGGAATTGCGGAAGAAAAGATTGCCCAAGCTTGACTAGGAAAAATGAGAGGGAATGAGAGAAATAATTTAGTAACGATGAAAGAAGCGTTTTCTATATTCAGAAGGCGTGATACCAAAACGTCTTTTGAAATGGTGCGTGAAGTGACTTTTGCTGTTATAGCCTACTGATACCATGACTTCCTTGATGCTCAGAAAACGAGTCCTTAGAAGCTGACTGGCTTTCTCGACTCTCAGTCTTATCAAGTAGTCGATTGGAGTGATTCCAGTTTCGCTTTTGAAGATGCGCCCGAACTGCTCAACCGAGATACTGACTACTGCGGCGATTTCATCTAGGGCAACCTTACGTTGAAAATTAGTCTTCATGAAATCAACTGCCGCTTGAACTCTTGGGTCACGATATTTGAGGTTTAGTTTTGGAACCGCAACCATAGACGAGCGCTTTTGTTTCGACAGGATTTCTGACAAGGTTTCTTGGCATTCTGGAAAGCGATTGAACGGAGTGGCCGCAATAACGTTCATAACCTGATGCGCTTCATCTGTCTTCCCGCTCTCGCAAAGCTCCGTAGCGTAACTATTCAAGAAGTTGAAGTACGCGGGGTGGCCGTGCTTCCCGATGATATAAGCGAGCGGCATGAGGCGTTCAAGATCACGGAGCGCGCCTCGATGCTCACCCGCTATGCTCTGCAAGATTGCCACGCCTTGCCGAGCTTCAAACGCAGTCACCGGGTCACTGCACGATGAAGTTTCTAAGCGCAATCTCAGCGACTCTTCAAAGTTGCCTAGATGTGCCTCGACTGCGCTCAACGAAAGCAACGCCTTAGACCTATAACGGGCCGGGGCGGACTCTGCCACGCTTTCGAGTAGCGCTCTCGCTTTATCAAACTGGCCGCTTCGGAATAGATAGATGCTCTCGTAATACTTCCCAACCTGATTGAACGGATACGCAAACGACTGAAGCCTGATTGCTGTCTCACGTTGAGATTCTAGGTCGCGATAGTAATAGCTTGCTTCTGCCGACTGTAGGAGTTGATACAATTGGCCGCGTTCAAGTTTAGCTGTGGAGGATAGAAGCGTGAGAAAACGTTTAATCGTGTCCGTGTTCATCACGTTCCTTTTCGTCGCTCCGGTGTTCGCGGGGCATATCAACATAGGCGGCGGCTGGTGTGACTGTGGCAGCTCTGCCGCTTGTATTTGTGATCCGGGCGAAAATCCTGGCGGCAATAGAGCGACTGTACCGGATGACTCAAAGCCTAACAATTTAGGCGCAGAGACACTTCTAGTATTCGTTGCTCTATTGCTCGCGCTCAGATACAAAGCCTGAGCCTAAGTGATTTCTGACAACTGAAATGTGGCTATCGCTCTTCGCGGCGACTAACTGTCTGTCTGTCGCGCGGAGTGTATCACAGAATACCAAACGGGCAAGTGGTAGGAAGGGATACAATTCCAGCAATCGGGACACAATCTAAGTTATAGACGGCAGGCCGAGAGGTAAGAGGTCACGCGGCTAGCAACTCGCGCATAGTCCAGATGTGATCTGTTATTCCCGCTTCCATTGCTGGCGTAACTCTCAGGGTTTGATGAACTCGGCAAAAGTTGTAGTAGGCAAGATAAAGCGCCATTGTTGCGTTGTGGTTCGCCCAAGACTTTGAGAAGGCATTCGTCAATCGCGTCATTCTGCGATTCTGCATTCTGATTGAAAGATTATGCCGTTCAATGTGCGAGGTTGAAACCTTGTCCATATCCGGGTTGCCGTAAATCGGAACCTTCTTTGCGCCCGTGCATTCGGCTGGCGAGTATCGCGCTTCGCCCTCACGGTCTGCGGTATAGAGTTTGACCAACTGCGCAAAGTCAACGGACTGCGCTCCGAGACTCAAAACAATCGCGTGCTGATAGGGTCGGAAGCCATCCGTAGTTACTTGAAAGCTTCCGGCTGTTGCGTGTGCCAGCTTCTCAGTGAAAGCGATTGTATCGGCTTCCGTGCGACGGCCAAGGTGGAAAGCAAGAATCAACTTGCTGTGGTGTTCAATCGCGGTGAAGGTCCAAGCATCGCCAAGGGTATCGCTCTCGACACCTTTACGGCTTTTGGTCTTTTCCTTCATCCCAACGTATCCCCAAACTTCATCGCACTGGACTTCTTTGACCGACAGCCCTTGTATGCGATCTTCCATTAGCTTCTCGCATCGCTCGCCAGCGACTTGCAGGATGCTCAGAATGGTATCGCGATGAACGCCCGTGAATCTTTCAATGGTGCGGATTGAATTACCTTCGACCAAGAGACGGAGACAGTCAATGGCTTTGCCTTCATCTAACGTCATTCGACCAAACAGCCGCTTGACCGGCTCGCTAGAGGTTTTGCCGCAAGTCAGGCAGCGAAACCGTTGATTGCCGTTGCGATCTTTGCCGAATTTCTTTGTTAGTCCGTTGCAGCTTTGGCAGTTCATCTTTGTGTCTCCTTGAGCAACACAAGATTAGCATAAGCGCCTAAGCATTGTCAACAAAATTGTGTTGCTGGATAAAACTATTCAACGGAAGTGGGATGGGCGGATGCTGCGCTTGACACGATCGCTCATGATTCACTAAGGTTGTCGTTAATATGAGTGACGCGGAGTTAATCGGTAAGTTTGGCGAGCAATACAAAATCGCGAAGGGGAAGTTAAGATCCCTGCAATCCGAAGCGCAGCATTATGCGGAGGGACTAGGCAGTCTCAGGGATTTTCTCAGTCAAATGTCCGGACAGCCCTTTAGCCAGATTGATACCGCTAACAAACTCAAAAACTATCCGTCAAAAGAAGACCTAACTCAACTGCTCGATGCGCTCGCAACTAACGCGCGTGAGATGGAATTGGCCGAGAAAGAACTTAAGCGGCTTGGTGTTTTGTAGGCTGGTGGGCTTAACGGTTCTACTGCTTTTTGCTCCATCTTGTTTTCGCGGCTTTCTTAGCAATCGCTCTGCGTTTGGCCGGTGAAAGGTTAGCGGCTCTAGCATGTCCGCCCTTAGAGCCTCCGAGCTTGCCAAGGGCTTGAGCGTGTGGATTCTTAACCGGCTTGTCATCGGAAACGGTATCAGCGACCATAACCGACTCAGCCGCTTCGGGGTCGTATTTCTTGATGATATGATCGAGAACGTTCTTAGCGAAGATCGTTGGGTCTGTGCTTGGGCGTTTAGGCATAACCCGATTCTAGCACGGCCCGGTATCGCGGTGAAAAAAGTTTGGAATCGAGCAACACAACTTTAGGACACTACCAGAATTCCCTGGAACCCCGTAGGGGGGTAGAATGTCGATAGTGGCGAGTTCCCGATGTTGCGAACCCCGTATGGGTGAAATGTCCCTGAGCTCAACTTGTATGCCGCTCCTAACGGAGCCAGGGGTCCACGTCGGCGTCGTGACTATAAACATCGCACCCCTACGGGGTTGCCGGGCGGAACGCTCGACTCCGCGCTCTGAGTCCCGGGTGACCTAAGTCCCACCCAAGTCCCACTCTTAATCAACCCTAAGCGAACTGGATCACGACGATGCATCCTCATTGAGTTGAAGTTTGGATTATGTTAAAACCTAGACACAGCATTTTACGAGGGAGAAGGAACATGCGCAGGAGATTTCCGTTGTTTGCGATCTTCATCCTTCTTTCTGCGTTCGGGCTACACGCCTCCAGCGCATTCGCGCAAAACACAAGCACAATACCGCGATCGTCCGACAACAAGTCGCGCCGAATGCACAAGGACGACGATCAGGACGTGACGCTTCCCGACGATATGCGCATCAAGATGGCTATCGCCCGCGAGGAGAATGAGTACAAGAAGACGCTGGAAGACGTCGAGAAGCTCAGCGGCCTGTCCGAGGAAGTGGCCAAGGTTTACGTCGACCGGAAACAGCTTTCAACCGATGATGTGAAGAAGCTCAACACGATTGAAAAGCTCGCCAAGCGAGTACTGAGTCACGCCGGCGGAGAGGAAGTCGGAGACAAATCCGGTTCCGTTGAACACCTGGCGCTTGCAGAGGCGATCGATAAATTGAACGCCGCCGCAGCCTGCATCAAAAAGGAGATGAAAGCCGAGACCCGCTTCGTCGTTTCAGCAACTGTTGTCGCCAATTCAAATCAGGTAATCAGCCTCGCGCGTCTGATACGCCACTTGCAAAAGGCAGATTAATGCAGACTGCCCGAGCCAACCAGTTTCTTTCCGAGCGCAAGCTGGCCGCCATCCTCGTTGCGACTCTCTTATCGCTCTTCTGCGCGATACCGTCCGCGCCCACAGCCAAGGGTCAGGACAAGAAGCCCCGGCCTGACGGCTCGCAATCGAACGGAGACGATACTCTCAAACTCCATTCAGACCTGGTCGTAGTGAACTTGATTGTGACGGATGCGAACGGTCAATACGCGCATGGTCTGGGCATGAAGGACTTCAGCGTGGTGGAAGACGGCTCCGCGCAGACAGTCAACGCCCTGATCTCGGATGAAGCCCCGTTTGCCGCCGCAATATTGATCGATATGAGTGGGAGCATGGATTACAAATTCGGGTTGGTGCGCGGCGCCGCCGCTTCCTTCATAGATCATATTCGCGACAACGATCAGGTTGCGGTCTACGGCTTCAACAACAAAGTCAAAATGTTTCAGGACTTCTCGGACCTGCGCGACATTTCGGAATACGTCTGGGACGCGAAAGCAGAGGACACGACGCGGCTCTACGACTGCGCCGACGAAGCGATTATGGCGCTGGAAAAACGTCCCGAAAAGCGCAGGGCTATACTGTTGATCTCGGACGGTTGGGACACCACCAGTCAAAAAGCCACGTTTGATTCAGTGATGAAAAAATCGCTCGCCGACGGAGTGACGATCTACACGATCGACTTGATTGATGAGGGCGCGCGGACCGGCAGCAGCAGCGACGTCATCGGTTTGAGACGAGGGCAAAACGAAATGAAGGAGTTCGCATTACAGACCGGCGGCCGATACGTTCACACGCCGCAAGGCGACAAGCTGGAAGAGGCATTTACCAACATCGTTGAAGAGCTGAGAAACCAATACACGCTTACCTATTACTCCTCCAATCAAAAGCGAGACGGCCGCTGGCGCAAGTTGAATGTGAGCGCATCGCGCCCCGGACTCCAGACTCGCACCCGCAAAGGCTACTGGGCGCCAAAGTCATAGTACTCAGTCAGGCTAATCTCACGGAACAGAGGCTAATCTCGCGGAACAGAGGTTAATCTCGCGGAACAGAGGCTAATCTCGCGGAACACATGTAGGGGCGGCCCTCCGTGGCCGCCCCTCATTGCGAACCCAATTCCGTTACGCACTGTTTTTCAATGAGGGGCGGCCACGGAGGGCCGCCCCTACATGTTAGCAAGGCGTCGCGGTTATCACCTACGCGTTAGATAGCCGTCGCGCTCATCTGCTACAATCCCCGTTTTCGAACAGGAGAACAAATGACTGAATCCGGAGCGGCAATGAGCGGCAGTGGCGAAGAACTTTTCGAGGCTTTCCTAAACCGACACGATGATCAGTCGTGGCGCGAAATCGTCAATGAGCTTAAGCCATTTATTCACGAGGTCGATCGGACAGCGACCGAGATATGGTTCTACTTTTTTCCGCTTGCGCTGTTGCGAGGGTTGCAACAAGCCGACGACCCCGAGCACATCGCGCTCAAGCTGTCGCTCGATGGAACGTATTTCCTGGCGAATCAGATCGACAGCTCGCACCAGTTTCTTTACGGGCATCGCTATTGGCCTCGAGTCAAAGCCGCAGTCTCGCAGTTGGCGGCTTCACCCGGCGCGCCGGCCAGTCTGGATCTCGCAAACCTGATTCGCCGCGTTGCCTCTGATGTCGCAGGCAAAGAACGGGTCGCTGAGCCGTTGGTTGTCGGTATCACAGCCGTTGCCTTTATGACCCTGCAGCAGGTTGGAGCACAGGCTTTCAAAGCATCTCCCGGAACGATCGGAAAGTTGTCCGCCAAGTCTCCCGAACAAATACTGAGTGAGCGCGCTCGTGATGATAGCCAGGGACTGTTGAGTATCTTTCGGCCGGACAAGGTCTTTACAATCACCTTTGACGAGAGTGATTCGAGCGCGAAGTTCAAACTGATCAACACTCAACACCTGACGACTGCGGCGGCCAACGACAAGCGTGATTATCATTCCCGCGAGCCGCGCTGCGTAATCGGAGAAGGCCCAATTCCCATTCAATGCCGCTCGGCGTCTTGCGGTACGTGCTGGGTAGGTGTGCTCGCCGGCGCGGAGAAGCTGTCGGAGGTCGCGGGGCTCGAGTGGCGTCGAATCAAGGAGTTTGGCTACATCGATACCGACGAGGCGCGACCGATCATAAGGCTCGCGTGTCAGGCGCAAGCCTACAGCAATGTCTCAATAGTGATCCCACCCTGGAACGGAGTATTCGGAAAATTCATCCGCGGCCAAAAGAGCCTCCTCGAAGAGCTCACCCAGGGATAGACAGGAGTTTCAGATTGCGGAATTTTGCAGTCCTCGGCGTCCTCAGCGGTTTTTCTTGATCAGTGTTGGGGATCAACCGCAGAGGACGCTGAGGACGCCGAGGAGGAACCCGCTATTGTGAACACTCCTATGAAACCGACTATCGGGTTCTGAAATCAACCCCTCATACCGATGTTTCTTCTAACGAAGCCAACCGATGAACTCATTCAGCGGTTCATCTCCTTGCAAAACGATCAACCCTTCTCTTATCGGGTCTCTTATTCGGACGCGGACATTCCGCGGGTTCAGCCTCCGCCCGGTTATGTTCGCGATCACAACCGCATAAGGCTCGGCGAAGGAGCGGAGGTTTTTCGAAGCGCCAAGGACGCGCTGAGACGATGGGAGATGTTCAACATCGGATGGCTGCGACTCTGCTGGCCGGACGCACCTATTGAGATCGGCACTACCGTAGCCGTGCTTGCCGATCTTCGCTGCTTCTGGTCCTTGAACGCCTGTCGAATAGTGCGCGTGTTTGATGAAGACGGCGACGTCAGGAGATACGGCTTCGCTTACGGCACTCTGCCCGACCACGTAGAACGCGGCCAGGAATCGTTCATCGTCGAGTGGAACAGCACGGATGATTCGGTTTGGTACGACCTCGCGGCATACTCCAGGCCGAATCACATGCTTGCGAAGCTTGGTTATCCGGTTACGCGCGCGCTGCAAAAGCGATTCGCGCGCGAGTCGATGGATGCGATGGTTAGAGGCAGCGCAAGGTGAACGTGTAGGGGCGGCCCTCCGTGGCCGCCCCTCCTGCGAAGCGCAATGTCATCGTGTACCAAGGAGGGGCGGCCACGGAGGGCCGCCCCTACACGTCACGAGGCCTAAATCGCAAGGTGAAAACACGGAAGGCCGTCCCCTACATGTCACGAGGCCTAAATCGCAAGGTGAAAACACGGAGGGCCGCCCCTACATGTCACGAGGCCTATGTCGCAAGCTGGCAGCTTGGGATACGCCGGACTTATAATCCTCAGTCGCCGTTTCAGTGGAATCTCAGAAAGCTGACAGGAGAACAGCAATGCCAAGAAGAACTCCCGCGCTGGTTATGTTATGCGTATCACTGATCGGCTACGTTCCGGTGTTTGCTCAGGACCCCGCCGACATTAATGCGAAGATACGAAAAGAAGAGACTGACAACTCCCAGATCATGCGGACTATGCACTTCCTGACGGATGTCTATGGTCCGCGGCTCACCGGTTCACCGAGTCTCAAGGCGGCGGGCGAGTGGGCAATCAAACAGATGACCGCCTGGGGATTTGAAAACGGCCACCTGGAAGGCTGGGACTTCGCGCATCCGGGCTGGAGCAACGAGCGCTTCTCCGGCTTTATCAACTCGCCCGTCAAAGAAACGCTGACCTGCGAAGTGCTCTCGTGGACGCCGGGCACCAACGGCCCGGTTACGGCGCAGGCTTATCAGATTGTCCTTCCGGAAAAACCTGCTCAGGCAGAATTGACGGCGTATCTGGCGACGCAGAAGGACAAGGTCAAAGGCAAGATCGTGCTTGCGGGCAAGCACCAGATCGTTGCGGTGAATCTCACGCCTGTGGCACGCCGCATGGACGACAAGCAGGCAAAGGAACGTTACAACCCGGATAATCCGAACGCCGGCCAGTTTCGCGGCGGCGGCGGCCCGCAGCAACCACCCGATCCAACCAAATTGACTCCGCGTCAGATCGATGAACAGCTCGATCAGTTCCTGATCGCAAGCGGCGCCGCCATTCGAGTCAACGATGCGGGCCGCGAGCATCGTCAGATCCGCGCGTTCAACAACCGTACGTTTGACCCGGCGAAGGCGCTCCCGACGGTTGTGATGAGCAATGAAGATTACGGCCGGATCTCGCGCATCCTCGCCGATGGAACGCCCGTCGAGCTCGAGTTCAACATCGTCAATCGCTGGTATCCGGAAGGCAAGACGGCTTACAACACAATCGCCGAGATTAGCGGCACCGACAAAAAGGATGAAGTAGTCATGCTCGGCGGGCATTTGGACTCGTGGCACGCGGCTACAGGGGCGACGGACAACGCGGTCGGTTGCGCGGTGATGATGGAAGCCGCTCGCATCCTGAAGGCAATCGGCGTGAAGCCGCGCCGCACGATTCGCGTTGCGCTGTGGAGCGGCGAAGAAGAAGGACTGCTCGGCTCACAGGCTTATGTAAAAGAGCACTTCGGATCCTTTGAAGAACCGAAACCCGACTACTCGAAATTCGCAGGCTACTTTAACATCGACTCCGGCACCGGACGCGCTCGCGGAGCAGGAGTGTTCGGCCCACCGGAGGCAGCGACGATAATTAGAGCAACCCTGGCTTCCTTCGAGGATCTCGGCGTGATGGGCGCGATAGCTTCAAAGAGCCGCGCGCTTGGCGGCTCGGACAACACTTCCTTTAGCCAGGCCGGGCTACCCGGAATCGGAATTGGCCAGGATCCGATCGAGTACAACTCGGCTACATGGCACACGAATCTCGATACCTATGAACGCATCATCGAAGACGACGTGAAGAAGTCAGCCATCGTCATCGCCGCCGCGGTGTATCAGCTCGCGATGCGCGATGATCTGCTGCCGCGCTTTACCAAAGAAAACATGCCGCCGCTTCCACCGAAGCCCGGCACGCCGGCGCCACCGGCCACGCAGCCTCAACCGAAAGCGAATTAGTTCAGAGTTCAGGGTTCAGATCCGTCGGACCACGCTTGAAACTTAGAAGAGAAACTTAGAAGACTTGACTCTGAACCCTGAACCCTGAACCCTGAACTCTGAACTCTGAACCCTGAACCATTTCGCGGAGCGAAACCTGATGAGTGAAACGAAAAGAATAAAAGATCAACTCACACGAGCGTTCGAAGGCGGAGCGTGGCACGGCCCGTCAGTCTTTGAAGTGCTTGCGGGCGTGACAGCCGAGAAGGCCGCGGCGCATCCAGTGGCAGGCGCTCACAGCATCTGGGAAATCGCGCTTCACATCTGCGCGTGGGAACGGATCGCGCGGAGGCGAATCGAGGACTGGGTCCCGATGGAAGTCTCACCCGAGGAAGACTGGCCGCCCGTGGGCGACACCAGTGAACACGCCTGGAAGAACGCCCTCAATCGGTTGAAGCTCAACCACGTAGCCCTGGAAGAAGTGACTGCACGTCTCGATGAAACGCGGTTGAGAGAAGTGGTTCCCGGCACTCCTTACAATGTGTACTTTCTCTTACACGGCGTAATTCAGCACGATCTCTATCACGCCGGGCAGATCGCTTTGCTTAAGAAGGCCTGACAGATGAACGAGCGCCCTAAGCAGTCGTCAAAAAAACGTGGGGCTTCAAACGCCGTGAGCGCGGACCCGGCGCTGAGCTTCAATCGGAGCTTCCGCGAACGTTTCTCCGTACGGCTTCACATGACGCTTCTGCTGTTGGCTGTCTTCATCTCCGGGCTGCTCTTCAGTAAGGTCCTTTTTGAACTCGGAATGCGTTCGATGTGGTTCCGCTACTTGATTGCGGTGTGCGCGTCCTATGCGGCTTTCTTTCTCCTGATCAAAGTTTGGCTGTGGTACGTGACCCCACGGCCCAAGCGCCGCCAAACCCATCCCGATGGCGACACCATTAGTCCCGTCGATCTCTGCCAGGTGTCTGGCGATGCAATTGAAGGAGGGGCCGGCGTCGCGCGTGACGTAGTCGACGGCGCCTCGAGCGGTCACGGTGGCGACTTCGGCGGCGGTGGAGCTACGGATGTCTGGGGTTATCAATCAATCGCTTCAGAATCGGCGCGGTCCTCGACGGCCTTTGGCGGAACGAGCCCTCGCGGGGGTTCGGGTGGAGGAGGTTTTGATCTGGGAGACGAAGCCGTCGTACTGATCGCCCTGGCGCTTTTGGTGCTTGTGATTTTTGGAGCCGGCGCCTATCTGGTGTACGCAGCACCGGAAATACTTTCCGAAGCAGCCTTTCAAGCGCTGCTTGCGGCGGGCTTGATCAAGGCTTCGAAGAAGATGACCCGGCAAGGTTGGATGGGAAGTGTTCTGCGAGCGACCTGTGTTCCGTTTCTTGTGGTCCTGCTGATGACCGGGATCTTCGGATGGGTCGCGCACACGTACTATCCACGCGCGACACGCCTGGCGGACATATTCAAACCTCAACCAGTTGAAAGACGGTACTCGAGTTATGACGATTGACATGTAGGGGCGGCCTCTGTGGCCGTCCCTCTTCCTGACAGCGCTTCGCCCGTGCAAATGAGGGGCGGCCACAGAGGACCGCCCCTCATGCCGATCACTACTTTCGCGTTAGTGAGCGAAATCGATGAATCCGCGACGCGCGTCGGTGGCCAGCAGCTTCACCCGCACCTTTTCGCCGACGCGCAGGCCTGATTCTCCTCGCATCACGCGCCCATCAACTGGAGGCTTGAGGAGCCGGGCGAATGTGCCTTTTGGTGTAACCCCGGTCACGATCACATCAAACTCTTCTCCGACCCTTGATTCAAGCAAGACCGCGGCAGCGACTTTGCGCATCTTCCGTTCGACCTTGCGCGCTGCATCCTCGCGTTCGGTGCAGTGCGTCGCAATCTTACTCAGATCTTCCTCGCCATAAGGCGCCGCTTCATTTGCCAGTGTTGCTTTCACTAAACGTTGCGTCACCAGATCTGCATAGCGGCGATTGGGCGCCGTTGAATGCGTATAGTCATGCACGGCGAGTCCGAAATGACCGTCGCCCTCCGACGTCGGTTTTTGCACAGTGTATTCGCCGGGGCCGAGCAGCTTGACGATGGAAAGCGAGAGATCGGGGAAATGAACCGGATCGGCAGCCTTGCGGCGCGCGAGAAACTCAGCGAGCGCGCGGGGATCGGCCGCCTCCGGCAAATGCTCGCCAAGCGCTTGCGCAACCTCCACGATACGCGGCCATTGTTCCGGCGTGCGCACAACGCGTCGCAAAGACATTGCGCCCTTAGCTTCGAGAAACTGCGCCATCGCCACATTCGCCGCGATCATGAAGTTTTCGATCAGGTCGCGCGCGGTGTTATGTTGCGTCACGGCGAGGTCTGTTAATTGTCCCGCGTCGTTCAAGACCGGCGTGGCTTGAATTGTCTGCAACTCAAGCGCGCCGTGTTGTTTTCGCAACTCGCCCAGACGCGTCGCGGCGTCAAGCTGCAAACGGATCTGCGCTTCCATTCCCGGCACATTTGCGACTGCCGCGGGTGTCTCGCCTTTTTGATCGAGCCACGATGCGACAGCGTCATACGCGAGCTTCGCATAGTTGTGAATTCTCGCGCGATACACATCGCTCGTCTTTACCGCGCCGTCGCCGGCCAGAACCATTTCGATGACGATCGAGGACCGATCCGCGCCTCCAACCAGTGAAGTCATATCGGTTGATAATTTCTCCGGCAGCATCGGGAACGTCCTGATTCCGGTATAGACAGATGTGCCGTTCTCCGCCGCGTGCGCATCGATCGCCGAGTGTATATGAACAAGCGCATCGACGTCCGCGATTCCGACCATCAGCCGAACGTCGCCGTCAGGCAGGGCCTCTGCGTACTCCACTTGATCGAGATCGCGAGACTCGCGATTGTCAATCGACGACCACAGCAGCGCGCGCATATCTCGCGCTTCGGCAAGAGGCGGATTAGATTGAGTGCCTGACTCGATGAGCCGCAATTCCTGTGATACCGCTTGCGGCACATCGGGCGCAAAACCGGCGTCGATCATCGCTTGATGTGCGATCGCGGCCAGGTCAAGAGAGTCAGATGTCGATTGATGCGTCATAAAAACTCTTTACGCCAAAGTACTTCAGAAATCCAGTCGCGGGGTGTGATCAAAAGCCGGTCTTCCGACGTAGTAAGCGGCCTGTATGGGCGCCCCTCCGTGGCCGCCCCTCTTCGGTCAACCAGCGCCGTATCTAAAGAGCGGCGGCCAAAGAGCGGCGGCCACGGAGGGCCGCCCATACAGGTCGTTACTATGTGCGCGTTATCCGTTGCAAGTCCCGCTTGTAATCACACACCGCGGAGTCATGCTGGTGCGGCTCTTGCTATCCGACGAGGACTCGCGCAATCTATTCGGAATCAGTTATCACAATGTGGAGGCCCGAGCCGAATGGATGTTCACCTGATCGACGGGACGTACGAACTGTTTCGGCACTTTTTCGCAGTGCCGCCTGCCCTGGATATTAACGGCCAGGAAATCGGCGCAGTGCGCGGCGTTCTTCATTCGGTTCTCTCGATGATCGAACGTGGCGCAACTCACATCGGTGTCGCGACCGATCATGTTGTTGAGTCCTTCCGAAATGAACTCTACGCGGGCTACAAAACGAGCGAAGGTGTCCCCCCGGAATTGCTCTCGCAGTTTCCGATTCTCGAAGAAGCGCTGGAAGCGATGGGAGTCGTCGTGTGGCCCGAGGTCTACTTCGAAGCCGATGATGCGCTCGCTGCTGCTGCTTCTAAGGCATCGCGGGATGATCGCGTGCGTCAGGTAATCATTTGCACGCCTGATAAAGATCTCAGCCAGTGCGTTGTGGGCGCGCGAATCGTTCAACTGGATCGCAGACGCGAGGTCATACGCGACGAAGCCGGAGTAGTGGAAAAGTTTGGCGTCAACCCGCAATCGATTCCGGATTATCTGGCGGTGGTTGGTGACAGCGCCGACGGGTTTCCGGGCGTTGCGGGATGGGGTCAAAAGTCCGCGGCATTGGTCTTGTCGCGGTATCCTCATCTCGAAGACATTCCGAAGAACTTCCGAGATTGGGACCCGTCCATTCGTAGCGCTCAGCGCCTGTCTGCGTCGTTGTTCAGTTCGTGGACCGACGCTCTGCTGTTTAGAACCTTGGCGACCCTGAGATTAGACGCGCCGGTGTTTGACACGGTCGACGATCTTCGTTGGAAGGGACCTCGCGAGAGCTTTGAAGAACAATGCCACCGGATGAAGTCCCCTGACATCTTCAACCGAGCCAATTCGGCAAGATCACAAAGCGCCGACTAAAGAACTCGCCCGAAGCGGACCCGATCAGTCCGAGGCGCATCAGCGCCTCGCTCGAATCCCACCCGACGGAAATTCAAGTAGTGGTCTGGTAGTGCGTGGCTCGCTCACGATCGCGTTCCTCCTCCGCGTCCTCAGCGTCCTCCGCGGTTGATTCCCAGCACCGATCAAAGAAAACCGCGGAGGACGCAGAGGACTGCAATACACAGACACCACTACCAGACTCGCTTCCCCTTGACAGTCTACAGGAGCACTACTATCATCCCGTCTTGTAGAACGTCTAGAGGGCGATACATATCGACAATCGAGGAGTTTAAAACTATGACTGTTCCGGTAGGCCGTCGCTCATTCGTTGCATTCCTGGCCGGTCTCGTACCTGGCTATAAGCTTTTTCCTTTCGACAAATTCCTCGGGAACCGCATTGCGTTTCCACATTCACAGAACCAAACCAAGACGAGCTATGTCTGTCCTCCGTGTGGCTTAAGTTGCGACAAGTTAACGTTCGACAAACCCGGCGATTGCCCGAATTGCGGAATGAAGTTGATCTCGATTGGAGGCGAAGACAGCCCTCCGACAGTTGCAATACTTTTGTTCAATGGAGCGGAGATTATTGATTTCGCCGGACCCTGGGAGGTTTTTGGCACTGCCGGATTCCTGGTCCATACCGTGGCCCAGAACCTCGAACCGATCACGATGGTGTTCGGCCAAAGAGTGATGCCGGACTACACCTTCGACAATAGCCCTAAGGCTGACGTTCTGTTGATCCCGGGCGGAGGGCTAGGTGAAGCAACAAAGAGCGATCGACTGATCCAGTGGATCAGAACGAAGTCGAAAGATGTCAGTCACGTAATGTCGGTTTGCACCGGAGCGTTCCTCCTGGCCAAAGCCGGCCTGCTCGATGGTTTGACTGCTACGACAACCTACGGCATGGAGGAAGAGCTGGCGAAGGCGGGCAAGAACATCAAGGTTATCTATCCCGAGCGTTTTGTCGACGCCGGAAAAATAATCACGACTGCAGGACTTTCCTCTGGGATCGACGGCGCTCTTCACCTGGTTTCCAAGATGGTTGGCGCCGGTGCAGCCCAGTCGGCCGCGCTCGGAATGGAGTATCGCTGGAGCCCCCAGACAACATATTCGCGCGCGGCGATGGCTGACAGATACCTGCCGGATGGATTGCAGTTCGGAAAGGCTAATCTTAGAGGAGCCGAGGCGAAGATGGTCTCGACCGAAGGCGACACGAATCACTGGGAGACCAAAATCCTTGTATCAGATCCAAAGTCGCCGCCCGAGATAGTTGATGTTCTGAGAACCCGCATCAAGTCCAACACGTCACATACACTTGGCGGCGTTGTGCTCGGCGAAACCCACCATAAGGCGTCGGCTCGCTCCTGGCAAATCAAATGGAGCTTTACCGACACTCAGGGGCTCGGTTGGCAGGGAGTCGGCCTTATCGAACCATCTCCCCAGCAAGGGGGTAAGTTCATTCTCACTTTGAAGCTGATGCGATCTAACACATCGCGCATCTAGACAGCTCGACGAAGACCGGAAAGTTAGTTGATTCAGAGCCGACACTCACATCAGCTTATTGGATCACTTCTTTTCACGCCGCTCGATCTTGCCCCAGGTGTCTCGCAATCCGATCGTACGATTGAACACCAACTTGTCTGAGGTCGAATCGGGATCCACGCAGAAGTAGCCCAGCCGTTCAAACTGATACCGCGTTCCTGCTCCGCCGTCTCGCAGGCTCGGCTCGACCTTGCAGCCGGATAATACCTCTAACGAATTGGGATTCAGATTCGCGGTAAAGTCCTGGCCTTCCTCGAGCTCGTTCGGATTCTCTTTCGTGAAAAGCGTGTCGTAGAGACGGATCTCCGCGTCCGCCGCGTGCGCCGCTGAGACCCAGTGGATAGTCGATTTCACCTTGCGCCCGTCAGGCGTGTTGCCGCCGCGAGTCGCCGGATCGTAGGTGCAATGCAGCTCGACGATATTTCCGTCAGTGTCCTTCACTACATTTGTGCAGGTGATGAGATACCCATAACGGAGACGGACTTCTCGGCCCGGCGAGAGCCGAAAATATCCCCTGGGCGGCACTTCTCGAAAATCATCCTGTTCGATGTAGAGCACTTTTGAAAACGGCACCTGGCGCGTTCCCATACCCGCGTCTTCGGGATTGTTGACGGCGTCCATCTGCTCGACGAGATCGTCGGGATAGTTGTCGATGACCACGCGCAACGGTCTCAACACAGCCATGACTCGCGGTGTGCGCTTGTTCAGATCTTCGCGGACGTAGTGCTCGAGAGCGGCCAGCTCCACCGTGTTGTTTGTCTTCGACACACTCGTGTTTGCGCAAAAACTCCGGATCGATTCGGGTGTATAGCCGCGCCGCCGCATCCCTGACAGGGTGGGCATTCGCGGATCGTCCCACGCTTTTACGTGGCCCTCCTGCACGAGACTAAGCAGCTTCCGCTTGCTCAGAAGCGTGTAAGTAAGGTTGAGACGGTCGAACTCAAACTGGCGGGACGGAAAGATCCCGAGCTTTTCGATAAACCAGTTGTACAACGGGCGATTGTTTTCGAATTCGAGTGTGCAGATTGAATACGTCACCTTCTCGATCGAGTCCGACTGCCCGTGTGCGTAATCATACATTGGATAGATGCACCACTCGCCGCCGGTGCGGTGGTGCTCCATGTGAAGAATCCTGTACATCACCGGGTCTCGCAGATTCAGGTTTGGAGACGTCATATCTATCTTAGCGCGCAGCGTTCGCGAGCCGTCGGGGAACTCGCCCTTCTTCATGCGTTCAAACAAGTCCAGGCTTTCCTCGACGGAGCGATCGCGATATGGGCTCTCCCGGCCAGGCTCGGTAAGCGTACCTCGGTACTCTCGAATCTGGTCCGCGGTCAGATCGCACACGTAAGCTTTTCCTGCTTTGATCAACTGCACCGCCCATTCATAGAGCTGGCCAAAGTAGTCGGAGGCGTAGAAGAGTCCGTCCCATTCAAATCCCAGCCATCGGACGTCTTCCATGATCGAATCAACGTACTCGGTTTCTTCCTTGGACGGATTTGTGTCGTCGAAACGAAGGTTACATTTACCGCCGAACTCAGCGGCCAATCCGAAGTCGAGGCATATTGCCTTGGCGTGTCCGATGTGCAGGTATCCGTTGGGCTCGGGTGGAAAGCGAGTCTGCACGCGCCCGTCGTTTTTGCCAGCCTTGATGTCTTCTATGATGATGTCGCGAATAAAATTAGACCGGCCGGCACGTTCAGTTGAGCCTTCGGTCGAGGATTCAACTGGCATTGCGACCGAGTCAGATTCCGAGTTCATTTGTTTGTTTACTCCTGAGGCTTGCGGGTCGGGCATGAATGGCTGCGAGGCAGGAAATCAAATCTCGATAAGGCAAGTCAGCTTCTGAATCTTAAATCGATTTCGACTTCTCCAGCGAGCCTCGCCGCTTCAGCATAAAGCCCGCAAAGCGATTTTTTAGGCTGCGTCGTATTGTACCTACCGGTGCAGTTGTCACACAACCAGCCACTCAAAACTGCAATCCTTTCAAGGACGGTTGCGGCCAAACTTGTCATGGCTTGCGACCCACTCTTCGGCGATGACCGCGGTGCCGAGAGACAACTCGCCGCACAGCACGGTTGCGGCGACGATCTCGGCAAATTTCTTTACCCCGCCTTTACCGTAGCAGCCGAGTAACTCCAGGCATTCGCGCTGTGTCGCCAGGCCCGTCCCACCGCCAAGCTTCACGGATAAAGCGCTCGCGAGCGTCCGGCGAGGAGACTCTTTCCGGGAGCAGCTTGACCGCAACAGGCCGTCGCCCATCCCGCCGCGACCAATCTCGCTCTCGAGCCTGTAGCGTTGCCTCAGAACCGAGTTGGGACCGAAACTCTCCTTCCAAGGCTCAGGCGTGTCCATGCGCAGCGTTTCCTGAACTTCGTTGCTCACGCAATTGTGAGAATAGCATGAGTGCAATCCTGTATGAATGCGGTTGGAAACGCTGGTGCTATCGTTGCGGAACTGACTGTCTCACGCCCCAAAACCAACATCGGTAAAAGGAACGAGAGATAATATTGGCCGGAGAGTATGAGTTTGAAGTATGGCTGGGAGGCAGGGATTCGAACCCCGATAAGCAGAGTCAGAGTCTGCTGTCCTACCGTTGAACGACCTCCCAGCAAACGCCAAAACTATAGAGGCCTGCCGATTTTATTGTCAAGTTTTTGACCCTGTTCGGTAGTAGCGTCGGAGTGTTTTGCTCGCTCAGGATCACGCTGCTCCCTCAGCGTCCTCGGTGTCCTCTGCGGTTGATTCCCAGCACTGATAGGAACACCGCAGAGGGCGCCGAGGACGCAGAGGACTGCCTTCCCGGCCAACTCGTTAATACACCGCCCGCCTCAGTGACGATCACAACGCAACCGCTCCGCTTCATCTCTCTTCCCACCTTTGCTAATGTAGTCGCTCTGTGAATTACGCCTTTTGAAACCGGGCCGAAACCTATATGCCAAGAAAACGAAAGCAACCGAGTCACGAATCCGACGGCAAGGGCCTCAGGATCATCGCCGTATTCAAGCTCATCAAGGGCCTGCTCCTGCTCGCCGTTGGCATCGGCGCAATCAGGCTGCTCCACCGGGACCTCTCCGAGGTTGCCGCCAATTGGATAACCGCGATCAGGGTCGATCCCGACAACCGGCTCATTCACGGGTTGATCACTAAAGTCGGACTCATGAACGACCGCAAACTCGAAGAGCTGAGCATCGGTTCGTTCTTTTATGCTGCGTTGCTGCTCACCGAAGGCGTCGGCCTGTGGATGAAGAAGCGGTGGGCCGAGTACTTCACGATCATCGTCACCTGTTCGCTGATCCCGCTGGAGCTTTACGAGATCGCTAAACATGTCACCGTCACTCGGATCGTGATACTCCTCGTCAACGCGGCGATCGTTTGGTATTTGTTTATTCAGTTGCGGAAGGGTAGACACTGAGGCGGGCAGTTGAATCCCCGATCATCGTCTGGAGATTTCTTATGACGCGCTTAAGAATGTTGGTCATTGTTGCGCTTGTAGTTTTCGTTGCTCAGTCAACGTTGTCGCATTCAATCGCTTCTTCCGAATCCGGCAGCTCCGGCGCCTCTCTTCCGAGCTTTGCCGAGCCGGCGTTATCGCCCGATCGATCCGAGATAGCGTTCGTGTCCGGCGGCGACATCTGGACTGTTCCGTCAGCCGGCGGTGAAGCGCGGCTGCTCGTATCTCATCCGGCGACCGAATCGCGGCCGCTCTATTCACCCGACGGCCGCAAGCTCGCTTTCATATCCAATCGCACGGGGAACGGTGATATCTATGTCCTCGCGTTTGAATCCGGTGACCTGAAGCGGCTGACTTTCGACGACGCTAACGATCAGCTCGACGGGTGGTCGCGCGACGGGCGCTGGATATATTTCACCTCGTCGAGCCGCGACATATCCGGTATGAATGATCTCTTTCGAGTGAGCATTGAAGGCGGCACTCCGATGCAAGTCAGCGCCGATCGTTACGCAAGCGAGTTCTTTTGCGCGCCGTCACCCGACGGCAAAGCAGTAGCCTTCACCGCACGCGGGATCGCCTCGGGCCAGTGGTGGCGCAAGGGGCACTCACATCTCGACGAGAGCGAGATATGGTTGATGCGCGACGCTTCAACCTACGAGCGACTCACGGACGGCGGCGCGAAAGAAATGTGGCCAATGTGGAGCGCGGACGGCGCGGGCATATTCTACGTGTCGGATCGCAACGGCTCGCAAAATATCTGGACAAAATCGCTGGCAGGGCAGCCGCGACAGGTAACGAAGTTCAAGGACGGGCGAGTGCTGTGGCCGAACATTTCTTATGACGGCAAAGCGATAGTGTTCGAGCGCAACTTCTCGATATGGAAGCTGGACACTGCCAGCGGCCAGGCGAGCGAAGTGCCGATCACGCGGCGCGGCGCGCCCGCCGGTCCTTCGGTTGAACACCTCAGGCTCACGGATCAGATACAGGAGCTGGCTCTTTCGCCGGACGGCAAGAAAGTCGGGTTCGTAGTGCGCGGCGAGGTGTTCGCCGCATCCGCGAAAGATGGAGGCGACGCCGCGCGCGTGACCACCAGCCCGTCGGCTGAATCGCAAATCGCGTGGTCGCCTGACAGCCGCAGGATGGCTTACGTGTCGGATCGAGACGGCGCGTCTCACGTTTTTCTTTATGACTTCGCATCGAACAAGGAGACTCAGCTTACAAACGGCGCGGCCGGCGATGCGTCTCCTGCTTTCTCGCCTGACGGAAAATCGCTCGCGTTCGAACGAGACGCTCACGAGCTTCGCGTCATCGATCTGGATTCGAAACAGGAGCGGCTGCTCGCGAGCGGCATCTTCGACCGCGCTCCCCTCGGAGCCATCCGCTCCTTTGTTTTCTCTCCCGACAGCAAGTGGATCGCCTTCACTTCGACGGGCGGCAAGTCTTTTACCAATGTGTGGGTCGCTCCGGTTGCCGGAGGCGACGCCAAACAGATCAGCTTCCTCGCCAATGTGTTTAACAACACCGTGTCGTGGAGCCCGGATGGAACGTACATTCTCTTTGACACCGCTCAGCGAACGGAAGGAAGCCAGGTGGCGCGAATCGATTTGTTACCGCGCACGCCTCGCTTTCGCGAAGATCAGTTCAGGGATCTTTTCAGGGAAGAATCGCCGCGCAACACGCGCACAACCCAACCACCTCAAGAGCCTCGCGAGACCGACAATCAGAACGCGATCGCGCCTGCTGCCGGTACGAATGAAAAAAAGCAGCCGCCCAAACCTGTTGAGATCGTCTTCGACGACATCAAGCGGCGCCTAAGCTTGCTGCCGGTTGGCGTCGATTCGGGACGCCAGGAGATCAGCCCCGACGGCAAGTGGCTGCTGATGATTGCAAGCGTGGCCGGTCAGCAGAATTTGTACATCTACTCGCTCGATGAACTTGCGAGAGAGCCGGCGGTCGCGCGGCAACTGACCTCCACCGCTGGTTTCAAACGCGACGCTCAGTTCTCGCCCGACAGCAAAGAAGTTTTCTATCTCGAGCAGGGACGCATCAACGTGGCGCCGCTCGAGGGGCGAACTCCGCGCGCGCTTGCGGTCACTGCCGAGATGGATGTCGACTTCGCGCGCGAAAAGCTCGAGGTCTTCAATCAGGCGTGGTCTTACCTGCGCGACAACTTTTTCGATCCGAATCTGAACGGCGTCGACTGGCAGGCGGTGCGAGCCGAATACGCGCCGCACATCGCCGGCGCCCGGACGCCCGACGAGATGCGCAGACTGCTGTCGCTGATGGTCGGTGAGCTAAACGCGTCTCACTCGGGCGTATCGGCGCCCGCGACGTCGAATCAGCCCTCAACCGGAAAGCTGGGGCTACGGTTCGATCGAGCCGAATATGAAGGCTCGGGACGTTTGCGTGTCAGCGAAGTGATTCCGCTCGGCCCCGCGGCGCTTGCGGGCGTGAAGCCGGGCGAGTATCTGCTTGCAATCGATGGGACGCAGATCGACGGCCGGGTGAACATCGACGAGTTGCTGAGCTACAAGATAAACAAGCGCGTCTCTCTCACCGTTTCGTCATCCGGCGACGGCGCAAACAAACGCGAGAGCGCCGTCCGACCGGTGAACACCGCAACTGAAAAAGCTCTGCTCTATCGCAAGTGGGTCGAAGAAAAACGCGCGTATGTCGCAAAGACCAGCGGCGGGCGGTTGGGCTACGTTCACATGTTCGATATGGGCTCGGGCTCGCTTACGCAGTTGTTCGTCGATCTCGACACTGAGAATCACTCGCGCGAAGGGGTAGTGGTTGACGTTCGAAACAACAACGGCGGATTTGTGAACGCCTACGCGATCGACGTGCTTGCGCGGCGCGGCTACATGATAATGACGAGGCGCGGCTTCCCGTGGGCTCCAGCTCGAACGGTGCTCGGCCAGCGAGCGCTCGAAGCGCCGACGATACTGGTCACGAATCAACATTCGCTTTCCGACGCCGAGGACTTCACCGAAGGCTATCGCTCACTGAAGCTCGGCAAGGTCGTAGGTGAGCCGACCGGCGGGTGGATCATCTACACGTCGAACGTGAACCTGATCGATGGCACGAGCCTTCGTCTTCCATTCATCAAGATAACGTCGAGCGATGGAAAGCTGATGGAGATGAGCCCCAGGCCGGTCGATGTGCCGGTGGTGCGTCCAATCGGCGAAAGCTACACAGGACAGGACGTGCAGCTCGAGACGGCGGTGAAGGAGTTGTTGAAGCAGATTGATAGCAGCGTGCATAACAGCCACAGATAAACACCGATTATCGGCTCCTCTCTTATCAGTGTTGATCTGTGTTCATCTGTGGTTTGTTTCTCTACGCTACTTTAAAGAGCCGCGATCAGCAGGCTCGATCGCAGGCCGCCGCTGATCACTCGCACGCGGTTCGGGCCGGCGTGCAGATTCAGTGACGCGCTTGGCGCGGTGATCGTAAGCTTCTTACCCGAAGCTGGAACGAAGACGCCCGCCGGCGGAGCAACGACGACGCCGTTTATTTCCACCTGCGAATCACCGGTCAATCGCTTCCCTCTTACGACCAGCGTGCCTTTATCATAAGAAGCCGAGGTCACCTTTGGAGCGCCCGGATCTCCGCCACTGAAGTCCGCGACCGCCGCCACGCTTCGATTGCCGCGGCTGTCGATCAACACGTAACTTATCTGGGTTGCCTCCGGCTGTCCGCCCATCCCGGTGAATCTGACATTGATGTCGAGCTTGGAGATAATTCCAAAATCAGTCGAGAACGGAGCGGTTTGTGCAAGGGTGCGTCCCTTCTGATCCAGAAACGTCGCTTGCGCCTGAACTACATCACCATCAACGTCGGTTCCCGCACCTTTGAGCGTCAGGACGTCGCCGTTCAGGTCGGCGGTGAGCGCGCCTACCGTCGGGCGATTATTGCCGAACTGCTTCAACGTGTAGCCGAAGAGATCCAGCGCCGCCAGATCATTGAGCGTCAGCGTTGTACGAACGCCGGGCGAGAACGTCGGGTCCATTAATCCGATTCGTGCTCCCACTATTGAATCATCCCGCCAATGACTCGGCTGCATGCCGTCCAGTCCGGCGTTATCGGGCCGCCCCGTCGACAACTGCAGCTCCGAGTTGCCTTCGAAGAAAACCTGCGCACCGCCGGATGACAGTATTCGATCCGCGGTTGCGAGCGTTCCCATCGACGCGCCCGGCCGAAGCCTGAACAAGTCCCAAACCGTTACCGCCAGGTCGCACTTTGGATTGAGCTCACGCTGGCCGACGGCCGACACGAACCCCAGGATGTGTCCTATCTCATGCGAAACCATTCCTTCGAAATCGTATTTGCCGGCATCGATACCGTCGCTTGGATCGAAGTCAAAACTGACGTTCGAGTTGAAGCCGATTGCCGGCGGCGGACCGAAGGCTTGCGGGTCATAGTTCGGATCCAGATTGATCATCCCGAGTGTGCGATAAACCGCCGAAGGCGCAAGCACGTCCACTGTCTCTCCCAGGTCCGTGGGCACGGGCGCCTGAGGCAGGCTCCAGTAAAGCGACGACTCATGCGAATCGGTCGTCGAGCCTATCAACTGAGACAGCACATTAAAGTACTGTTCGAATCCGACGAGCATCTGCGGGTTGGTGATACCAATGATACCGTCTGGAAATGTTTCGCCGAACCAGGTCGGAGCGAAATCGATGTCGATGTTTATCATCGTCGGCGTTTGAACTCTTGACGCCCACGCATCCGCGGCGCGCACGAAGGCGGCTTTCGCGGCAGGGTTTGCTTCGAGTGCGGGCGTAGCTCGCAACGTGATCTGCAAACCGCCCTCGGTTTGAAGCCGAGGCGTGCTGATGACTTGCAGCTCCCGCGTCAGGTCGCGTCGCGCGATGGCTTCGGATTCTTCGGGCCTGGGCGCGCGGCACCCGGCGACTCCTTCTGTTTCATAAGTGACAGACGCCGACGTCGCGGGAGCGGCGGTGATGAGCCCCGAGCTGCGAGAGAATCCGCCTCGCGCGGCGAACGAACCCGCGTGTGAAACCAGCATACGATTGTGCGCCGGCAGCGCTATGGCGATCACAAGCGCGCACAGCGTAATTCGACGCCAATTCAATTTCGGTAATATATGTTGCGACATGCCCTTAACCTCGGTGTGTCCGACAAACTTCAGTTTGTCGTCTTTTTTATTTCGCGGCCTCGACAAACTGAAGTTTGTCGGACCTCTTTGCTGGTGGAAATGGGGGAGTGTTAATTCCCGTTTTGATTAGAACGACTCAGGGGCAGGCATGAGAGCAGCCGAAAGTTGCGAGGCTGCTTCCACCGTAGGATATCGCAAAACGAAATACACACAATAGTTTTCTCGGGCGGTCGGCTCATAGTGTTTGCTGGCTGCCCATCTCGTTCTTTCTCTGCGTCCTCGGCGTCCTCTGCGGTTGATTTCCGAGCCACTGAGCAGGACAAACCGCAGAGGACGCCGCGGACGCAGAGGCGAAGACGCAGGGCGGAGAGAATCGTAAGCGCGCGGCATTGGAACCTTCTCCATGAACGCCTTGCTTGAGTGGCATTCGCAAAGTAGCATTGCTGGCGAACTGCACAGGGTTCAGCGAATGCCTTCATCACCTTTTTGCACAAAACAACTCGAGTCGATCTCGAATGCGGCACGCTCCTATCGCCGGAATAGACGCTCTCTCACGGCGTTTTTGCTCTTGCTGATTTGTTCCACCTTTGGGTGCACGGGCTCATCGCGTGCAAGGAATGCCAACTCTCCGGCGCCGGTGAATCAAAACGCCGGCGCAAATGCGAACGCTGAATCGAAGTCCGCGAGCGGTGAGCCGTCCGGTATCAACATCAAGGAACCCGAGCGCTACGGCGCGGCGATCACGATTAGCGCCCAGGACATTGCCGGCGGCGCGCCGGCGTCCATGGCGACTCAGCAGTTTGGCTTCGCCAAGTTGGGAGCGGATCGCCGCTGGGCGTTCAACCTTCCCGAGCCTCTCGGGCAGGTCGCCTATCTGGAGAAGTCCGGTTTGAAATACCTGGTCCTGTTCGACCGCAAGCAATACACCGAACTCACTGCGGACATGTTGCCCTTTTCGATGACCGTTCTTAGCCCCGGCGCAATAGCTGAGCGTCTAAAGCCGCGCATGCACTTTGAGAAGTCCGATGCCGAACCGCTCAACGGACGTACCGTTCTCAAGTACCGGCTAAGCTCCTCGAATGACGCTTCAACCGAGAGCGACGGGGCGGTCTTTGTCGACTCAGAAACCGGGCTGCCGCTTCGATCAGATTTCAACACTGCGCCGCAGGCGGGCGCGCGGACTCGGGTGATCGTCGAAGCACGCGACCTTCAACTCAATCCCGATCGCGCGCTATTCGATGTTCCGTCCGGTATGAAGAAGATTACATCTCAGGATGCAAAGCAGCAGATCGGAGACTTTTTCAGCAGGCTGCGCGCTTTTGTTGACATCATCAGCGGCACGCGTCCGGCATCGGTTGCGATCACCGATAAGCCGGCTGACAAGTCGAATCCCCAATCACGTCGAGGACGGCGCAGGAAGTGACCGCTCAGGCTCCCATGAAAAGTAATCGCAGATACGCTAATCCGAAGTTGATGTTAGTCGCGGTGTTGATTCTTTGCGCCGCGCTTTCCCTGTCCGGTTGCAGAGGTTCGAACACCGGATCAAAACAACTCTCGATTGCGGTCGTCTCCGGAGTCGAAGGAGACGCGCTTAAGCAAGCGGCTCGCGACTACGAAGCACTCGCCGGCGTGCGAATCAACATAGCGGAGTTTCCTTATGACAATCTCTTCGAAAAAGAGCTGATCGACCTCACCGCGGCAACCGGCGCATACGACTTGATAATGCTCGACGATCCGTGGTTTCCGCGATTCGCGACCAACCAGCTTCTCACCGATCTGTCCCCGCTCTTTCAATCTCACGGCCAGGCTGGCGCCGACGGCGACTTCATCCGCTCATCGATCGCGCTCTGCAAACATCCCTACGAGACGGGCGCGACATTCGCGTTGCCTTATGTCGGAAACTCGCAGTTGTTCTTTTATCGCAAAGACCTGTTCGAGAAGTACAACCTGAAAGAGCCGGCGAGCTGGGACGATGTCCTGACCGCTGCAAAGACAATCGACGAGCGCGAACGGACCGGCTCCCCGAGCGGCGGACGGGTGTACGGCTATGTAATGCGCGCCGCGCGCGGCAACTCCGCGGTGACTGACTTCATGCCGATATTCTGGTCATTCGGCGCGGAGATGTTCGACGCAGACGGCAAGCCGGCGGTCAACAGCAAGGAAGGCGTGGATGCGCTCAAATTCATGCTCGAGCTGGGTAAGTACACGCCGAGCGGCTACGCAAGCTTCAACGCGAGTGAAGTGTCGGCGCATCTGCTCCAGGGAACCGCGGCGATGTCAATCAACTGGCCCGCGTGGATAAGCGCGTTCAGCGATCCAGAGAAATCGAGAGTAGCCGGCAAGATGAACTTCGCGGTGATGCCCGGCGAAAAAGCTGAGGGCCGAGCCGAGATCGGCAATTGGTTGATTGCCATTCCAAGGGCCTCTCAAAACGTGCAAGCTGCGTTCGACTTTCTGTTGTGGGCAACGGCCGCCGATCAAATGAAGAAGTCGGCGCTTGCGGGCAATCCGCCTACGCGGCGCTCGGTATTCACTGACCCGGAGCTGCTCGCGAAGTTTCCGGCTTATCCGGCGCAGCTACGATCACTCGAGAGGTCGAGGCCGCGCCCTCGCACGCCTCAGTGGAATGAAATCGAGAACGTGTTTGGAATCTTCATCTCACGAGCGAACAGCGGCGAGCTGACCGCCGAAGAAGCGATGAATCAGGCCAACGCGGAGATTGGAAAGATAGTCGAGCGGAACTCCAGGTAACCCTCCGGTAATTCATGTAGGGGCGGCCCTCCGTAGCCGCCCCTGTTTGGTACCCGGCGCGTCGATAGTCCGGAGAGGGGCGGCCACGGAGGGCCGCCCCTACATGAAACAAAGAATTGGATGAAACAAAGACCCGCGATGAAAACCATAGAGACCGACCGGTTACTCTTGCGGCCCTTCGCGCCCGACGATCTGGACGACTTCGCGTTGCTTTGCGCGGACCCGGAGGTGATGCGCTTCATCGGCGATGGCAAGCCTCAGTCTCGAGAGCGCGCTGAGATTCGATTCAATGCGCTGATCAAGCACTGGAACGACCACGGATTTGCCCCGTTCGCGGTGACTACGAAAACCGGCTCCGAGTTTGCCGGCTTTTGCGGGTTGCAGCATCTCGATAACACTCCGGAGATCGAAGTCGGATATCGTCTTGCGAAGCGCTTCTGGGGAATGGGCCTGGCTACGGAAGCGGCGCGCGCGAGCTTGCGATTCGGGTTTGAAGAACTCGCGCTCGATAGAATCGTCGCGGTGGTGCAGCCGGAGAATATTGCGTCGTGTCGTGTGATAGAAAAGATCGGCTTGCGATACGTGAGGGATGCACGGTTCTACGAAACCAATGTGAGGTACTACGCGATCAGTCGAGAAGAGTACCGCCCCGATGATTCGAGAGAAAAAGCGTAATAGTCTTTCACGGCGAGGTCGCGAGACCCCTCTGCCCTACCTGCTGATCGCGCCGACCGTAGCGGTGCTGGTCGCGCTTTCAATCTATCCTCTCATTTACTCAGTCAGGATCAGTCTCCAAACCGGCTCGGGTGAAGCCGCGCGCTGGAGTCTTTCAAACTTCGCGCGGCTCGCGAGCGATAAGTTCTTCCTCGAAGCGCTTGCGCACACTTTCATCTACGCGGTAGTCGCGCTCACATTCGAATTCCTGTTGGGGCTTGGTCTCGCAATCATGCTCGACCGCCCGCTGCGAGGAAGATCTTTGTTTCGAAGCGCGTTGCTAATACCGATGATGCTGCCCCCGGTTGTCGTCGGAGTAGTCTGGCGACTGATGCTCAACCCGGATTTCGGCGCGGTTAACGGCACGCTCAAGAGCGCCGGGGTAAACACAGAATCTTTGACCTGGACTGCGTCGCCGATACTGGCGCTGGCGTCGGTCATTGCCGTTGATATTTGGCAGTGGACGCCATTCATGTTTCTGGTGCTGTTGGCCGGGTTGCAGGCGATTCCTCAGGAGCCCTATGAAGCCGCAATCGTCGACGGCTCGAGCGCCTGGCAGACTTTCTGTCACGTCACCCTTCCGCTGCTTAGGCCCGCAATACTGATCGCGCTGCTGCTTCGCACGATGGATCTGCTTCGAGTGTTCGATCAGATCTTCATTCTCACCGAAGGCGGGCCGGGATTCTCGACTGAAACGGTGAGCCTTTATATCTATCGAACGGCGTTTCGCTTCTCTGATTTTGGATACGCCGCGGCGATGTCGTTTGTGCTGTTGCTATTTACGAACGTGATCAGCGCCGGCTATATCCGGCTGCTACAGAAACAGGAGACAGCTTGAGCGGCATTTCAAATCGGCGAGGTGGCATGCGACGTTCAAAACTATCGCGAGCGTTGAAGTACATTCTGCTCAGCGCGGCGCTTCTCGCTGCGATCGCGCCGGTCTACTGGATGGTGACGATCTCGCTCAAGAGCGAGGTCGATCAGTTCGCATCCCCGCCGCGATGGTTCGCGTTCACGCCGACGCTGGCGCACTACTACGACGCGTTCTTCACCCGGTCATTTGCGAAATACCTGACGACGAGCCTGACTGTCGCCGGACTCTCGACAATCTGTGCGGTGATCCTTGGAACGCTGGCCGCGTACGGGCTCGCGCGTTTCAAGCTGCGCGGCAAACTCGACCAGCGCTTATCGTTGTGGATACTCTCGACTCGCATGTTTCCGCCGATAGTGACGGCGGTCCCTCTGTTCCTGATGATGCGCGATCTTCGTTTGCTCAACACGATCGCGTCGCTTGTAATCGTTTACACCGCGCTGAATCTGCCGTTTGTGGTTTGGATGATGAGAGGCTTCTTCCGTGAGCTGCCTCGCGAATTGGAAGAAGCCGCGATGGTCGATGGCGATTCGAGGCTTGGGGCGCTGGTGAGAGTGATTCTTCCTCTGGTCACCCCAGGACTGGCTGCCACAGCCGTTTTCTGCCTGATCGTGTCTTGGAACGAGTTCCTGCTTGCGCTGGTGTTGACACAGACCGACGCTTCGATGACGTTGCCGGTTGGCATCGCCGGACGGGTGACCCAATACGAAATCAAGTGGGGAGTGATGAGCGCGGCCGGAGTTGTTGCGATGATCCCGATCCTGGCGTTCGCGATGGCAGTCCAGCGGTATCTCGTGCGAGGCTTGTCGCTGGGAGCGGTAAAGGGATAAGGAAGTCAAACGCAAGGCAGCCGAGGAAGATGAGAACCACAGATGAACACAGATGAACACCGATGGATAAAAACATTTCTTTGATCCGTGTTCATCCGTGTTCATCTGTGGTTCCCTCATCCCAAATCCCGATGAACGTTAGATTCGACAACGTATCAAAAACATTCGGCAAGTCGGCGGTGGTGGAGCAATTGAATCTCGCATCGGATGACGGGGAGTTTGTAGTCCTCCTCGGGCCGTCCGGCTGCGGCAAGACCACCACGTTACGAATGCTGGCGGGGCTGGAAGACGCGACTTCGGGCGATATCTTTATTGGCGAAGATCGCGTGAATGATATCCCGACTCAGAATCGCGACATCGCGATGGTCTTTCAAAACTACGCGCTCTATCCTCATATGACCATCGCTCAGAACATCGCTTATCCGCTGCGAGTCCGAAAGATCGCGCGAGACGAAATCGGCGCCCGTGTAAGTCGAGTAGCAGAGATGCTGGAGATCGCCGCGCTTCTCGAACGAAGACCGCGCGAGTTGTCGGGCGGCGAACGCCAACGCGTAGCGCTTGCTCGCGCGATCATACGCGAGCCGCGCGTCTACCTGATGGACGAACCGCTTTCAAACCTCGACGCGAAGCTGCGCGTTCAGATGCGCGGCGAGTTGAAAAGGCTTCAGCACGAGCTCGGCACGACAACTATTTATGTGACTCACGATCAGGCTGAAGCGATGACGCTGGCCCATCGAGTCGCGGTGATGCGCAAAGGCAAGCTTCAACAATTCGACACGCCGATGAACATCTACAACCGTCCTGCCAATCGCTTTGTCGCGGAGTTCGTAGGCAGCCCGAGCATGAATTTCATTGAGGGCCGAGTGGACAACGGCGCGCGCAAGTTCTTGAGCGACGGTCTCACGCTGGACCTCGACGAGCCTCATCTGGCAAGGTTGAGCGGCCGCGATCTCGTCACGCTCGGCATCCGGCCCGAGCACCTCGAGGTATCAACCGCGGAACATCCGGGCTGGCTTACTGCTACCGTTCACGTGACCGAGTTGATGGGCAATGAAACATTTGTGTTCCTGCGAATGGGCAGCCAGAAGATAATCGCTCGCGCAGTCGCTGACTTTCGAGCGGAATTCGAGAGCGCAGTGTTTGTAAAGTTCCAGACGGAGCGAGTGGACTTCTTTGATTCAAGTACGGGTATGCGAATCTGATTGCGGATTGCCGATTCGCCACGTTTGTTAGTGTTCGGAATCTGCATTGGTAGCCGTGGGCTGTTTTTCAAGATGAATAAGCTCCGCGTGCTTTGCGGTCCTTTGCGTCTTTGCGCTGTGTATTGAAGGGTAAGAATACACAGCGCAAAGACGCAAAGGACCGCAAAGCACGCGAAGGACTGATCCCACGTTACAAGCGGTCTACGAAACACATTGAGGACTGAGCTTATGAAGCTGGCATTGAACGGCGCGACGACGATGAAAGCTGATCTGGCGACGGATATCAGGGCTGCCAGCGCGGCCGGGTTCGATTGCCTCGAGATATGGTCGGCAAAGCTCAAGACGTATCTTCGATCCAACACAACCTACGATCTCAAGCGCATGTTCCACGAGAATGCCATCGAGCCTTACAGCATCAATTCCATCGAGCACATCACCTTTAGAGACGATGAAGGTCGCGCTCGTTTGCGTTCCGAATGCGAAGAGATTTGCCGCATAGCAGCCGAGATCAATTGTCCTTATGTGGTAGTCGTACCCGGCCGCCGGCCCTCGAACGCAACTCGAGAAGACGTCATCAATGAGTCTGTGAAAACGCTGAACGAAATCGCCACCATTGCCGAAGTGCACGAGGTGGGTCTCGCTTTCGAGTTTCTCGGGCAACCCGATTGTAGCGTTCAGACATTAGCGCTTGCGGATGAAATCGTCCGCAAGACTGGACGTGAAAATGTCGGCCTGGTGATTGATAGCTTTCACTTCTACGCCGGCGGCTCGACTGTTGAGTCGATCGACGCTCTCGATCCCGCGCGGCTCTTTATCTTTCACATCAACGATGCAGAAGATCTGCCGCGTGAGCAGCTCGAGGATCGGCACCGTTTGCTGCCCGGGCTCGGAATTCTCCCGCTGACGGAAATCGTCGCGGCGCTCCGGCGCATCGACTACGATCGAGTGGCAAGCGTTGAAATCTTCAGACCCGAATACTGGGAGCTGGATCCGTTTCAGCTCGCGCGCGATGCGTGTACGGCGGTGACCCAGGTTTTGAGTCAATCCGTGATGCGGTAAGAGCAAATAAGAAAACATGGAAAAGCTGAAGGTTGGGATAATCGGCGCGGGCTATGTTGGCGGTCTTCACGCGGCGCTGCTCGCGCGAGACGCACGAGTAAGCGTGACTACCGTGCACGATGTGGCAGTTGATCGCGCGGAGAAGCTTGCGCGTTCCATCGGCGCAACCGTGGTGAACAGCGTCGCTGAACTGATCGACGCCGTTGACGCTCTGTACATAACGACTCCAAATACTAAACACACCGCGATCGCGACTGAAGCTATACAGGCGGGCAAGCATGTCTTCTGCGAGAAACCGATGGCGACTTCGATCGAGGATGCGCGCGCGGTGCTCGATGCGGCTTCGCGAACCGACGCCGTGTTTCAAGTCGGACATAACCGAAGATTCGCTCCGGTGTATGCGATGCTCAAACAGAAGCTCAGCGAATCGGGTCCCGCTCATTCGGCTCACGTAAAGATGAATCGCGGCGAGCTGATCAATCCCGGGTGGGTTGGTGATCCCACGATCACCGGCGGCTTTTTGTATGAAACGCCAATTCACATGTTCGACATGATGCGTTTTCTGTTTGGCGAGGTCAGCGCCATGGACGCGGTAGGAACATCACACGAGTATCCCGAGATCGACGACTTCTCGGTGCTGCTGCGTTTTGTGAGCGGAATGCATGCGACGCTCGCGTCTTCGGCTGACGCGAGCTGGCTTTTCCCATTCGAGCGCGTCGAGGTGTTCTGTCACCACGCTACGATAACGACTCGCGAGATGGAGAGCATAGCGTACAGCGAAGGACTCGAAGGAACTTACGGGACTCGATCGATGCAACAGCTCTCGAAGGAAGAAAAGTGGGGATACGCGCAGGAGGATCGCGCGTTCGTGGATTCAATCGTGAATGGAGACCCGCCGTCAGTTACCGCATTGGATGGCTTCAAGTCGGTTGAGCTTGTCGATGCATGCTATAGAGCCGTGCAAACAGACGAGCGCATTCACCTCGACTAAACCGGACAACATGTAGGGGCGGCCCTCCGTGGCCGCCCCTGTTTGGTTATCGATACAGTGGATATCAAAGAGGGGCGGCCACGGAGGGCCGCCCTTACATGCGTGTCCGAGAGTCTAAGAAACTACTTCGCGGCGTCGCCGCTGGACGAGGTGAATCTGATGATCTGATTGTAGGTGGGATTCTTTTCGCCGGGAGGTTGCGGTTTTGCTGCTTCCACTACCGGCGCCTGAGGCTGCGACCCGAGATGTATCGTGCTATAGCGAGCATAGATCGTCCGAACGTAGTTTTGAGTTTCAAGGAATGGCGGTATGCGATAGCCGTAAAACTCGACCGACCCCTCGCCGGCATTGTAACCGGCAATCGCGAGTCTTACGTCGCCGCTAAACCGATCCAGCAACCATCGAAGATATCTGGATCCGCCCAAAACGTTTTCACGCGGATCGAAGATGTTCTTCACGCCGAATCTGGCCGCCGTTGCCGGCATCAACTGCATCAACCCCGAGGCGCCCTTCACCGAGACGGCCGATCGATTGAATGCCGACTCCGCCCGCATGATCGACAGGATCAGGCATGGATCCAGCCCGTTTTGCGCCGCGGCTTCCGCCACCAGCGCGTCGATGGCGGCGTTACCCGAAGAGATATGATGTCCCGTGAGAATGGCCGGGACTTTTATCTGAACCGCACGTGGAGTGACCATTGCGTCTTCAGCTTTTTTCTTGTTGAGTTCTTCAATGCGCGCGCGCTCCTGATCTTCGCCGGTGAGCGGGACCGGGGCCTGCCTGGGCGGCGAGAGCGGCCGCTGCTGTGCAGAAGCGCCGGTGGCAGCACAGGTCGCCACAATCAAGATCAGAATCGTTAGAAGTCTTTTCACTCTTTCTATTCCTGGATCGTCAGGTGTGCAAGTTCGGAGCTGTCGTCGCCGCGCACGAAGAGCGTGAGCTTTTGTTTCGCAGCGACTTGCTTCGGATCAAACACGATGACACCCGTCAACGCCTCGCCCGGCAGCAGCGAATTGACGGTCTTGCTTTGCTTGACTTCCGCGGTAAGCGGTTTTGAGCCCTTTACATCAGCCACCTCCAGCGACAGTGACGTAAAGACGAAATCCTTATCTCCGGTGTTCTGAATCATGTAGCGAAGATATGCCTTGTCGTCGAACAAGAGCACTCGCGGGTCGAGGGTGATGACCGTCTTTTTCGCGGTGGTCACCTTTGTATTGCTCACCTTGATCTCACGCAGTCCCAACATGAGCGCTTGCATGAAACGACGTTCGATTTCCTGTTCAGCGCGCTGGGGCGCCAGCTTGTCCGCCTCGGCAATTCTCGCATCGGCCTCGGCAATCTTCCGGTCGGCCTGTTGCTGTGCGGTGCGCAGAATCTCGGCAGCCTTTTGGCGAGCCTGCTGCTCCGCTTCTGCCTTCGCTCGTTCGAACTCCGCCGATGACTTATCGGGTTCAGCGCGCGGTTCCGCGGAGCTTGCGCCGGAAGCCGCGGCCTGGTCGGTGACGTTAACCATTCGATGAGCGGCCTGAGGCGTGGTCACTATCGTAAGATCGAAGCTGTAGGTATGCTTGCCGTCACCTGTCTTGACAAACATGTTGCTGAGGCCTTTTGGCGCGACTGGTTTAATGAAGACTTCGTTGCCGGGATGATCGTTGGCCCCGCTTCGCTGGACAACAAACGTCCCTTTTCCCGTGCCCGGATCATAGAGATCACCACAGATGATTTCCTGAACAGGGTCAGGAAATCGAATCATCGTGGTGATGCCCGGGGACGTTTTGATTTCGCCGATTCGATCGGAGCTCAACGCAAGCGTGGTAACAGGTGTTTGCGCGTGGGCCAGGGTGGCCAGCAGCGACAGCATTAGGGCGGTGACTGGTACTCGGATCTTCAAATCTAATTCCTCTAATTCCTCTAATTCCCCTTGCGCGGATCGAGATAATCGCTAGCGGTTAAGTATTGTGCAGAAGCGCCAGCGAAGCAAGACCAAACTCCGATGACTCACCGGCACTAGTCCTGTATGGGCGGTCCTCCGTGGCCGCCCCTCCTTCGATAAAGCGCTTCACCAGTAAGGGGCGGCCGCGGAGGACCGCCCATATAGGAGTGCCTTTAGTTGAGGAACCTGCTGTTCATACCCGGACCCGGATGCCGGTCCATTTAGCTTTTCTATCAGGTATAGCGCGAGCAAGGTGGTGATCAACAGCGTCACCACGAGCCCTATTATAGTTCGTAATGCACGGCGCCCCTTCGGCGACGACTTCAGCTTGCGAAGCCAGCCTCGCCAGCCGCACTCACGGCAGCGGTAGGCTTTGTACGGCGTCCACGATCTAATCAGCCTCTCATGGAAGCGATTCGCATGTGACCTGTGCGTGCGTCCGCCGCATTGGGGGCAAAACAGACTAGACAAGACTACCTCGCTAAATGAGCAGCAATGAAACACCCCGGCGCTGGAATTCGCCGGGGCGTTTGAAAGCTAACTTGTGCCGAAACTCGACGCGCTATCGAATCGGACTGCTTGCGGTGGGCCCCTCATTACTGCCTATAGCTATACCGGTCGCTACCGCCGCCCCAACTCCGATCAGCGCCAACAGACCCACGAGCCCGGGACCGACCCACAGGCCTCCAACTTTGCCGCCTTCGCATTCGACTTTAACGTCGACACCGGCGGCCGCGGTCAGGTAAACCCCGCCATCGTATTTTTGCTTCTTTCCCGCGATGAGGGTTTCCACCTTGGGCTCCCGAATATCAACCGCGCCTCGTCGGACCTCGACCTCTGTCTTCGAGCAATTCGTTCTGATCTCAAGCGAACCTGGAATGCAGGTTAGCGTCGCCGTAGTGCTATCGCCTACTTCTACTCTCCCCAGCGCTCCCAGATCAATAATAGCTTTGCCGTTTGAGCTGGTGCTTATGACGCTCCCGGTTAACACCGTCGCTCCCGTTTGTGCAGCATTACCGTTGATGGTGACTCGTCCCGCCTTCACTGTCAGCGTCCCCGTACAGTCCTGGCTCGTTCCCGCGGCGTGAGGCTTGGCGGCTTCAGGCGCAGCGAAGGAACGAAGAGTGAACACCGAAGCTACAGCGATGGCGAGAAGAAGACTAATCGAGGATCTTGGAGAACTGGTTGGCAGCTTCATTGCTTCCTCCGGGATGCGGGAGCGTTGGGGATCGACGCCCGCGATGCAGAGCCAGAATATGTAAGTGGAGTATAAAAGTCAACAGCTTTGTCTTCAAATGTACTCGGGCAAGTCCGCATGCGCGATGTCGGACAGCTTCGGGCTTCTTGCGTCCTTAGGTGAAAGAATCGGATCCGAAAAGCCCCATGTAATCCCGATGGCGGGATCATTCCACGCGACGCCTCGGTCGTACTCGGGACGATAGAAGTCGCTGCATTTATAGAGGAACTCGGCCGTCTCGCTCAAAACAAGATATCCGTGCGCGAACCCGGCCGGCACGTACATTTGCCGCCTGTTCTCGGCTGACAACAAGCCGCTTGCCCATTTGCCAAAATGCGGAGAGCCTCGCCGGATGTCCACCACAACGTCCAGCACTTCACCTTGAATAACACGGCAGAGTTTCGCTTGAGGATGCTTTACCTGGTAGTGCAACCCGCGGAGAGTATGGCGAACAGATCTCGCGTGATTATCCTGGACGAAACGATCTCTTATGCCGATCTCCGCGAACTTGAGCTCGTTATAACTCTCGAAGAAAAAGCCGCGCTGGTCCTCGAACACCAATGGCTCGACCATGCAGACGCCGGGAAGCGATGTCTCAATACGTTTCATATCGTAGTCACGCCGTCAACGTTCTCAATGTCTGGATTACTCGCGCCTGGTCTGATTCGCTCAGGTGCGGGCCCATGGGCAGACTCAGCACTTCATTATGGATTGCTTCGGTCAGCGGATACGATCCGGCCGGTTTCCCGAGATCCGCGTAAGCCTCCTGCAGGTGCGCCGGCACCGGGTAGTGCACAAGAGCGCCTATCCCCGCCTCCTTCAATTGCCTTTTTAGCTCGTCGCGCGCTTTGGATCTGACGACAAACAAGTGCCACACCGGAGCCGCGCCCTCCGCGATAAGCGGCAGTAACAAGCGAGTGCCCTCGAGTTCATTCAAGTATCTTTCCGCAATGCGCGCTCGGCGCTCGTTCCATTCGTCGAGATGTTTGAGACGCACACGCAACAGCGCAGCTTGAAGCTCGTCGAGCCGGCTGTTGAAGCCTCTCTCCTCGTTGTAATACTTGCTCTTCGATCCGTAGTTGCGCAGCAGCCTTATCCTTTCGGCCAACTCATCGTCGTCGGTGGTCACCGCGCCGGCGTCACCGTAGGCGCCGAGATTCTTCGTCGGATAAAAACTCCATCCGGCAGCGTCGCCAAGGCTTCCGACCATTCGATCACCGTAGCGCGCACCATGGGCCTGGGCCGCGTCCTCGATCACTTTCAAACCATGCCTTCGCGCTACCTCGTCGATGGCGTCCATTTCGGCGGGCTGCCCGTACAGGTGCACCGGAAGAACTGCCCTGGTTCTGGATGTAATCGCCGTCTCAATGCGCCGAGGGTCGAGGTTGAAGGTCCTCTCGTCGGGCTCTACCGGGACCACCGTGGCACCCGAGTTTGAAACTGCCAGCCACGTCGCGATGTAAGTATTTGCCGGGACGATGACCTCGTCACCCGCGCCAATTCCGTACGCGCGGAAAATCAACTGCAACGCTTCGAGTCCGTTTCCGACACCGATACAATGCCTGGCGCCGCAATACGCGGCGAACTCTCGCTCGAAAGCCGCGGCCTCTTCGCCGAGTATGTACCAGCCGGAGTCCATGACTCGCTGGTACGCGGCATCCAACTCGGCTTTGATCTCGACGTATGTCGGTCCTAATTCAAGAAAAGGTACTTCTTTCATGATTCACTCAGTGACAAAAACTCGTCGTAATCCTTGATGTATTCGTCCGGGTTGTAAACGTCTGAAGCCAGCACCATAAGCACCGCTTCTCGCGAAAAATCATGTTGCGTCGCCCAGATTCTCGGCGGCAGGTAGAGAGCGAGCTCGGGCCGGTCTAGCGAAACGTCGTGATGCGTCTTGCCATCATTGAACGTGACGATGCAGGAACCCTTCACACAGGTCAGGAGTTGATGCACCGTCCTGTGCGCGTGACCGCCGCGGGTTTGTCCTTCGCCGACGCCAAAAACGATGAAATATCTTTTTGGTAGAAACGGAAGCGTGTCTTCATACTGCGCAAACGAAAGACTCCCGCGAGAGTCTTGAATGACAGGTAATTCGTAAAGGCGAGCGCCTTCAACGTCGGTGTATTTAATGAGCAGAGTTTCCTGTGTGGGCATCGCTTTGATGTAGGGGTGGCCATCCGTGGCCGCCCCTCTAAAGCCCGCGTCGTCGGAAGGAGGGGCGGCCACGGAGGGCCGCCCCTACATGACCTTCACCCTCGCGCGCGGCGCCTAGTACGGCCGAATCCCACGCTGAGCTGTACCCATCCCAAATGCTTTTAGTATCGAGTTTCCTAACGTCTTTGCTCGGCTGTTGGGAACTATCACGATGTCATTGGCCAGGATGGGCACGTCTTCTTTTCGCCCTTTCATCACGGCGCCGATGTCGACTGGGATCTCCTGACGCTTGCCGGTAGCAACATCCTGTCGAAAGATGACGCCGTTTCCTACCGCGGCATTCAAAGTCGTTCCCTGCGACAACGCAATCGCCTGCCTCAGCGTCGTGCCATCGCTCAGCGGAAACGATCCGGGTGCATTTACTTCGCCGGCGACGAAGAACACGTCGGCTTGCGGTATGTTGACTATGTCCCCAGGCTCGACATTTGTATTCTGCTCAAACCGCCCCTTGAGCAATCCGCTGATGTTCACCGTTCTGAGAGTGAGCTCGGGTTCTTCTTCAGTAGAAACTCCGGTTTGATCCGATTTCGCGGCGACGGGCGACGTTGCAGCAGCATCTGCCGAGCCGTTCTGCTTCTTCTTCACCTGGTGAATAATGAACGCGGTAGAACCGTGATTCTCCGCAAGTCCGCCCGCGACGGTGACCAGATTGAGCAGAGACGGATGACCTTCCATTTGATAGACGCCAGGTTTACGAACCGAGCCCTGAATAAAGAATGTGTGACTGTAATACTGTTTCACGACCACGAGCACCTGAGGATCCTTAAGGTAACGGACACGCAGTGAATCAGCGATGAACTTCGCCAACTCTTCAGGTGTCTTGTCCTGTGCCTTGACCCGTTTCAGATAAGGCATGAGGAACGTTCCGTCGGCGTTGACCTGATAAGTGTTGGACAATTCCGTCGCGTCTTCTATTCGAACCTCGATCACGTCTCGCGGGCCAATACGATAGTCCTGATCGGGAGCGACGATGATCGTTGGGTTATCGCCCGGCTCGCTCGAGTTCCCGCCAGGTACTCGGACCTGCGGCTGCGGGCGAGTCTGCGAATAGGCGGGCGCGAGAATTACTAACAGAAACAACACCACCGCTCCCGTGAATCCAAGCAGCGCTCTCGGGATTTTGTATTCCACAACGGTACTCCTATTCTTCATACGTCCTCTACGTCCTGTATGTCCTTTATGTCCTATGTGTCCTATGGATCCTTTAGATGCCCGAATTATACACCGGGCTTCGAATGGTTACTATTGTTCGTTGATCGAGAAGTCGTCGAACCATACCGTACCGCGAGTCGGCTCGTCATAGCTGAACCTGGGTTTGCGTTTGATGGAAACGACGACCGCGGACATCTCGCCGGGGGAGCCTTGCGGCGCGACGAACTCGAAAGTCAGGCGCTGCCAGTCGTGAGACCCCTGAGCGGCAGGTTCCGAAGCCGCAATCCAATTCGAACTTGCGCGATCCGTCACGACGACCTTCGGACCTTCCGGGCCTTCAAGACCATCCGTCTTGACGAAACATTCAAGGGTGTATCGCGCGCCCGGTCGAACGGGAACAAGTTGCTTGATTTCCTCGTCAAGTCGCGTCGTGTCGCGGCCCATGAATTCTATCCTCAGCGATCTTGAACCGGTTCGCGCGGTCACCGCGTCGATAGCGAGCCGCGCATATTCGGTGTGACCGAAATTCCAGTCGAATTGAGAGAAGTCCCTGAGAATGTCTGATTCGAAACTGCCGTTGGAAATATTAGCCGGCTGATCGCCGCGGCCGGCGAGTTCACTCCAAAGTCTACGGGCCGATTCGAACTTGCCGGCGCCGATGAGCGAGTTCAAAAAAGCAGCGCTCTCTTTTGCCGAAGCCAACCGATCATCGCGATCGATACTGCCAAAGACCTCGGCCGCTTCCGTGGGACGCGACTCTTTCAGCAGGAACTGCGCGAGCGTGAGCCTTGTGCTCGAAGCACTGCCGCTAACCGCCCGAACCGGGCCGGCGTCTCCGTTCGACACGCGCCATAATAGATCCAGCGTTCCGGGAAGCAGCTCGTTGTTGGCGGCGACCGCGATTCGAAGCTCTTCAAGCGACTCGTCGAGCTTACCCTCCCTGACCAGCAGGTTCCCAAGCCTGTAATTAACATCCCAGTAATTGCGCGCCAAGGCTCGCGCGGCCAGAAGTGATTCTTCCGCAGCCGCGCGGTCGCCGTTTGCTTCCTGAGCCGAAGCCAGCGTGAGCCTGAACCGATAGTCGTTGGGTGAGAGACTGACGGCGCGTGCGGCGTACGACTGGGTTCTCGCAAGATCACTGTCGCCTTCGGCGAGCTCGGCAGCAGCGAGCCTGGCGTTCAAACGAGCAGAGCCCGGAAAGTACTCGACCGGAACACGCAACATATCGCGCGTGACCAGCAGCCTCTCATCGGCAAGCGTCCCGACTACGAACCGCGAGACGATTACGATTGCCAGGAACGAGCACACCGCAAGAGCGATCACGGCGAGAGCAAATCTCGCGCTGAGATTCGTTAGTTTCACGTCGAGTGTCATCTGGAAGAAAAGAGGTTATATCAACAGGCATCAAAGATGCGATAGGAATCATGTAGGGGCGGCCCTCCGTGGCCGCCCCTCAGTCGAAGGCGAAATCTAGTCCTTGCGAGTGAGGGGCGGCCACGGAGGGCTGCCCCTACATGAGCCATTTAGATGAAAACACGAAGCCGTTTAGACAAAAACAACACGATCGGAGAGAGCGAAGTTCATCAGGGAACACACAACGATACTAATCAGGTTTGCGACTTGAGGATTCACGCTCAGCATACCAGCGAACAAGAACATCAACATCAAATTGCCCATAAGCGAAACCGCTCCGTTCGTCGCGTTAAACTTGAGTAGTGTCAATAACACACCGGACGCGCGCCTCTCGGCCCACGTCCAGCGCCTGTGCCACGCGAAGTTGTGCAATATCGCCGCCTCGACCGCGAGCGCGGTAGCCGCTAGATAATGCACTCCTGTTAAGCGCAGAAGTACCGCAAGCGTCGCCGCTTGAACGATCACCCCGCCGGCTCCGACCGCGCTGAATTTGAAGAAGCGACGCAAAACGGTGGTTGAGTGCGCAGCGTTCCCGAGTTCAATGTCGCTCACAACGCGAGTCATCATACCTTTTCGGCTCTATACAGAGTCACGGTGTTGCGCGTTACTGAAATCAGCAGCACGACCGCCATCAAGACGATAGCTACAACCGCGCCGATGTCGAAGAACAGATACCTGTCTCCAAAGATGCGGGTCGACGGGTGTGACATCGCTCGGAGGTTGCCGATAGCCAATAGTATCCTCAACTCCGTAGGGCTGAACTTGTAGAAAGAAATCCTGAAAGTTCCGATCGTGTAGGTCGCGAGATAGACATCGATGGATAACATGAAGTAGACCACCAACACTCCGAGCGCGATGTTCCACGACATCAGCCCCGACAGCGCAAGTCCGCAAAGAGTAAACATGATTCCAAACGCATCGATTATGTGATCGACATAGAAACCGTACCTGGGCCGCTGCTTGTTGCGCGCGCGCGCCAGCGTTCCGTCCAGACTGTCTCCAAACCAGTTGATTGCGAGACACAGATTGACGACCAGGAGCGCGGCCACCGGAGACCACCTTGCGCAAGCGTAGCTCGCGCCTGCAATCAGCATTGCGGCCAGGCCCAGCAACGTCAGATGGTCCGGCTTCACCCAACGCGGCATGTTGCGCGCGAGCCAGCCGAGACACACTCGCTCGAGCGGCGCCAGCAGGCTGGTCTGCTGGCGGTCGGCGCTCTTGAATTCCGGGTTGAGCACCGACTTCTGAGTAAGACTGTTTGCGACCGCGGTATTTATCATTATTGCCTCGCAAGATTCCTCACCGCCGCATAGGCATCAAGCGGCGATAACAAAACAATCATCAACCATACGGGGATCGAGATGAGAGCAAGGATCACTCGCTTGAGCGCTATGCTTTTTGTTTCGATTGAATGCCCGGCTAACGCGCCGCTGACCACAAGACTCACAAGCGGCGTTGAGACTCGGCGACAGACCTCAACTTCGGTGCAAGCCGCGAGCGTCGCCGTCTTGTAAGCCGACGCTTCCGGCAAAATTGCGAGCGTGTATTTATCTCGCTGATGAATCCCGCACCGGCGGCAAAATCTATCGACTTCCAGCAAGCCGGAGCCGCAACCGTGACATTGCTTGATTGCTACTGTCTTTTCTTGAGACTCGTCCATAACAACTTCCAGCTCTTGATGGCGGCAGCTCAGAGATCAAGCTTTAGCTTGCTTTTGAGGTTTGCGCGTCGAAACCCGGCAAGCTAAAGCCTGAACCCTGAACGGCTCCTGGACTCCGCGATGACTCGGAGCCAGCCTTCACAAGCAAGGGCAAGCGCGATGCCACAACATCGATGCGGGCTAACCACAGAATTGGATTGGAGTTAAAAGAAACCAGGTCTGAAATCGCAAGTGGATCGGGCGCAGCAAAAACCCGACAGATGAAATCAATCGGCTTAGAACCCCGTAGGGGTACTGGAGTTTGGACATTTTGCCTTCTCAATCTCTTGCCTTACCAACTATCTGTGAGCAGCCAACAACCCCGAAGGGGTTTCGTCCCAAAGCCCGGGGTTGCGGTACTCCGCTACCCCGGGTGACGGTGTCGTGCCGAGACTACCCAATTCGTTTGGCCCAACCCTGAAGGGGTTGCGGCCTGCCATCGCATCATCACCCACTGCCGCCGCATTCGTCGTTCATCTACCTGCGAGCCACGCCGCAACCCCGTTGGGGTTGGTGCCACCCCGTTGAGTAGTCTCGGGACGACACCGTCACCCAGGGTAGCGGAGTACCGCAACCCTGGGCTTTGGGTCGCAACCACTTCGTGGTTGTAAATGTCCAAACTCCTTCGCCCGTTACGCGAGCTTCTTTCATCTCTTTGTTTCTATCATTCCGGCAGGGCTTCGATCAGCGCGTCGACTTCTTCGCGAGTGTTGTAGAAATGAGGCGAAATCCGGAGCCGGTTCATGCGGGGCGCGGTGTGGATGTTCTTCGAGTTCAGCAACCGATGCAGATCTCTCGGACTGTGACTCGGGTGCGTGCAAGTTACAATGGCTGATGTCTCGCCGGCGTTCCGCGGACTGACTACTTGATACCCTTTGGATGTCAGCCC
>DATNBZ010000198.1:0-8670 GCA_035607285.1 Blastocatellia bacterium
AGCCAGCGCGTAACCGATCATACTCACAGAAGTGGCCAGGCAGCTCGCTGCCAGCAATGTGCCGACGCGCATTAGCGAGAGAAGCCGACCGCTGCTGAAGCTCGACACGAGATAGCCGAGGGTGAACATCACCAGCAGCGAGCCAAGTGCGTCGATAGGAAGATCGAAGTAAGCGCGAACCGACGGCCACGCAACTCCGTTCAATCCGTCGGGCAGGCCGAGACTGATGAACCCGGCAAAAGCGAGTCCGATCAATAAGGCTTGTGGCTTAGGCGGCCACTTCACTGTTCATCTCGCGTAGCTCGTGTTGTCTAGAAGCTTCCGCCACTCGGTACGACGGATTGGCGCCGGTTGCATTCCGCGAACTCGATGCCTCAGCCGCTGCCGGCGTCCAGGAAGCAACGGGTTGCGTCCCGATTCGGTTCACGATCACGTAGTAGTTCGTATGTTGGCTCATGATGTTGATTCTTCCTGTCTTGAATTGATTGCTCGGACAGATTCTCCGAGCGAGAGCTGCATGTAAGGGCGGCTCTCCGTGGCTGCCCTTACAAGACAGACTACTTGCGTGAAACTTCTGCCGGTCTTGTGCCCGCGATTCCCAACCGGATGCGATAAAGCCCGCTTCGCGCGCAAAGATAAAGCGTCTTTCCGTCTTCATCCCCCCACGCCATGTTGTGCGGATGTCGGGGCGCTATGATCGTTCCGAGATGCTTGCCCTCCGGTGAGATCACCCACAAGCCTCCAGGGCCGGAGACGTAGAGATTGCCGGCCTGATCGACTTTGATCCCATCGAGCGCGTCCTCGCCCGCCGCGCTTGTCATATCGAAGAAGAGCTTTCCGTTTGCAAGCGTGCCGTCTGGCTTTGCCTCGTAGCGCATAACAACTTTCTTCTTCTCATCCCAGTTATCGACATAGAGATATTTCTCGTCCGGCGAGAACGCGATACCGTTTGGGCCTTTGAAGTCCCTGCTGATCACTTGTAGCTTGCCTTTGTAGAGTGAAAATACGCCACTGAAAGGAAGCTCTTTTCGCGGGTCATCGAAAAACTTCGGCAACCCGAAAGGCGGGTCGGTAAAGTACAGCGTTCCATCCGAGCGATAAACGAGATCATTAGGACTGTTCAATCGTTTGCTTTCGTAGCTCTCGGCGAGCACCGTTTCGCTACCGTCCTTCTCCAATCGCACGATGCGATGGTTGCCATGCTGATTGATAGTCAATCGGCCTTGCGGATCAAGCGTTAGTCCGTTCGATCCCGGCTGCCCATATTCGGCAATGTCCGCCCCCGAATAGCCGCTCGGCGTGCGGAACAATTCGAGCCTGCCCGGCTCGTTTCCGTTGGGTGTGTATTTGTAAATGATGTTGCTGTTTGGATCGCTGAACAGAAGGTACTTTTGGTCCGGAATCCAGATCGGGCCTTCAGTGAACTTGAAACCTTCGGCGAGCTTGAATATCTTGGGGTTCGCCCCCACGATGGCGTCGATAGCTGGGTCATTACGAATAACCTCGACGTTGACTTCACTGGGCGTGATCGCGATGGGACCCCGCGTTGTTGTCTTGAAGAAGACGAGCCGCGCGTAACGCATCCAGATGAAATTCGTCGGCGGATTCGAAATCGGTCCGTTCATTCCGAATACCGCTAGTTGAATCTGCTGGCCGGGCTTGACTTCGCGTCCGATGACAACTCGGTTGGGCGCGTTCCATCCGCTAACGACCGTGCCGCCCATTTGCCCGATGTATCTCGACAACTCGCCATCAACCCAGACTTCGGCGTAATCATCGAGCGCGGTCTCGAACACTACCGTCGAACCAGTCGGATCATAGTTGCCAACGCGCTCAGGAATCGTGAGCTTTATGCGATACCAGTTGAAGCAGATTCGTCCGGTAGAGCGCCGTTGATCAAGCGTCATTGCGGCGATCGCTTCCCACCGTGAATCATCGAAGTCCGCGCCGCCCGCGTGCGGCGTGTAATCGTAAGTCTTGATCGGTGCGCCGGTCGGCTGTTTATCAGGACCGGGACCTTTGAAGTCGACTTCGATGATTTTGGTGTCGCTGTAGCGCCACTGACCTTTGACCAGCTTTGCGCCTTCTTCAGTCGCGAGGTCGATCTTAGCCTCCGGCTCTCCGTTAAGAGCATCGCCCGACGGAATTGAAGCGGATGCGTGCGCGACAAGACCGGACAGACCGAAGTACAACGACGACGCGAGAATCACCAGTAACGCTGCGCCGACCAAGAGGAATCCACGTGTTCTCATTTCTCACCTCCCTGAATCGCGGCCGCTGCGGCCGCGGCTCCGACCTTTGCGATGTCTTCGTCTTCCTGCGGAGTGTTGCCACTGACTCCGATCGCCCCGATCACTTTGCCTTCGTAGACGATCGGTATTATCGGACATCGCGCTACCGCGCTTTGACTACGTAATACAAAAACGGAGCGCTCACTTCCTTGAACCAGTGAGGCGTCCCGGCCGGAACGATGATCACGTCGCCCCTGGATAGCCTTCGAGTTTCACCGCCGCTGATTTCTTTCCCCCGGATCTCGTCGGCGGCAATGCTATGAGGCTCGACCAGACTGCCCCCGGTTACTAAAGTCGCCATGCCGTCGAGCACGTAGATAATGTCCGCGTCTTTGGTGTGCACCTCACCCAGGCCTGGCTGGTCGCGCCGGCTCGCGTGAACCATGTACTTGTCGCTCCTATCGAACAGGACCGTGCCCTTCGCAAAGGCTGCTGTTACTTTTTCTTTCTCAAAGTAGGTGACTGGCGCCGCGGCCATCTCAGGGTTGTTGAAAACGTTAGCGCCGGCGATGGCAAGCTCCTCGTCCTGTTGTGCGCTTGATGCGCCGCTCACGCCGACACCGCCGACAATCTGTCCTTCAACCATGATTGGTATCCCGCCTTGCAGCGGAGTGAAGAATGCGTCCGGCAGGGCAACCATAGCCGTGCGGCCGTTCTTGATAATGTCTTCGAACACTTTGGTTGGTTTCTTAAACAGCACAGAGGTTCTTGCTTTTCCGATCGAGATCGTCGCTCCGGCTGCGAACGTGCCGTCGAGCCGTTCGAGGGCCATTAGGTTTCCGCCGTCGTCGACAACTGCGATGACGCCTCCCGGCGCGTTGAGCCTCTTAGCTTCAGCCACCGCCGCAGCAATGACTTTCTTCGCGCCTTCGATGCTGAGCGATTTCTTTTCCATAACCTGCGCGCGCGCGGTGATTGCTATTGTTGCGGCAACCGTAAGCATCGCGAAGGTTCTCAGTAAAGTCTTCATGATTTCCTCCTCCTTTTGCCCGACACAACACTTTGTCGACAGTCAATGTGGTGAGCCTGGGATAGGGGATGCCGACGAACAGAAGTTGTCGGACGTCCCCGCCCGCACTACATCTTCTCCTCAGGCATGATCGTTACGCGAAACAGCCCGGCGGTCTTATTGAAGAAGACCGACGTAGTCGGCTTATGCACCACGCCGTGCTCGTCTTCGCCGGTATTGGGAGCTGATTGACGCGGGCCCTGGTTTGGCCCAATGCCAATCTCTTCATCCTTCTCAGTGCCTGCGTCGTAGAGCGTGAACCTTGAAGTGATGTCACCGCTTATCGGCTTACCGTTATCAAAGAGCGAAATGCCGTGTGCCGGCAGCGCGTAGAACCAGTCGTTCGATTGCCCAAACATCATCGTCATCGAAAGCTTCATGCCAGGCTTACCGGTGATGATGAACTCATATGCGGCGCCGGGACCGATCGGACCCGGGGCGCTCGCGCCGACAGGTGTGTTGAAGACTCCGTGCTGCATGGCGTTGTGCTCGCGAGCCATCAGCCGATTGACGAGTTCTCCGGGATTGCCGTCCTCAGCTTGCCGCTCGAGCCCGGTTGTGGCGGCGACGCCTTCCTTGTACAGACGTACTTCGAGTTCGTGAGTGACCCACAGGCCGGGTGACAGGGCAACAGAGAACTTAGTTCCGTTGGAGGCTGTGAAGCCGTCCTTCATTGAAATGTTCTCGATGCGAACGGTGAACCTGGTGTCATTTCCGTTACGATGATTGCGAGCCAGCGAAGGCGCCGCGATGGCGGTCAAGCTGACTAGCATTAATACTGCGACTAGCTTGCGTTGTTTCATGACTTATCTCCTCTATTGAAAGTTTCGACCCGCGACCTATATCTGGCGTCGCTCATTGTTTGACCAACTCTTCGAAGTTGCATCGAAAGATGCATCGTTTGTCGTTGTGATGGTGCAGCTTGGCGCAGAAGACCTTCTTTGATCCGCGAAGCCGCAGGTAAAGTTCGGCCGCCAACAACATCCCCAGCGGGGGAGCGGTGAAATAAATCCAGAAGGCAGTCCATACTTGCGCGGGAACAGCCGACGCGAACGAACGCGCAGGATTCATGCTCATGCCTGACAGCGGCGCCTCTAAACCGATGAACGTCGCGACCAGCGCGCCCGCAAACAGCCCCGTGTAACGCGAGAGATTCGCGGTGTTCGATACGCGCAACACGACCGAAATCAAAATAAACGTAATGATGACTTCCGCACCGAACGCGACTGCTTCACCGCTCATTCCCGGGACGGTCGCGACATAATTAACATTCGGATGCGCGATCAGCCTTCCGAAAACGAGCTGTGCAATCAGTACGCCCGAGATGCCTCCCGCGAACTGAAACAGCGAATAGAACACCGCGTCATGGCTCTCGACTTTTCCGAGCCGCCAGAATGTAAGAGTCGTCGCCGGATTAAGATGAGCACCCGACCGCTTGCCCCACGGAGAATAAATGTTCAGTATCGCGGTTGCTCCCATTGCCGACCCGAACAACACTCGCCGTTCCGTCGAGCTCGCGATCATCTGGCGAACCGGTGATGCCGGATGTTCAAGGAGCACGCCGAACGCACAGGCAATAAACATGAACAATGCGAGCCCAAAGGCTTCCATTAGGTATTCGGGCCAGTGACGTTTGATTGCTTCGATCGCCCTGCTGCTCGACTGAAGCGTGACGTATTGTGCTTTCATCGTCAGTTCCATCTGTGCGCGTCCTCACACGCTTAATGTCCGGACCGTGCTGGAATATCAACCTCAAGGCCGTGCAACTCGGTATGATCAACCTGGGATTCGGTTATTAATCCGAACGCGAATGCTTCTTCTTCATATCGGTCTTGTGAGTTCATCTGAGAGCCTCCTGATACTTAGGTAATATGAAACACCGAGTTGTATCCACCGAAGCCATCCGGCGCTTTCATAAGGTTTGCCGGATCTTCGATCCAGCGGGATTCATCAACGACAAGCTTGTATTGATAGCGGCCTGCAACGGGCAACTCTATTCGCGTCCGCCAGACTCCCGATTCGTCCTTCACAAATCCCATGGCGCGAGCGTCCCAGCGATTGAAGTCACCAACTAAAGAGACACTCAAGGCCGAGTCATCGTGAAAAGCGAACACGAGGTGTTCGCCAACAACTCGAGGCGGACAAAAGAAGTGGTGCTCGCCGAAATGCTGTTCGCGTTTCGCTTCTTCCAATGCGCGAAGCGCGTTGACGACGCCATAACCCTGGCGAGATACGTCGGCTCCCGCTATGCGATTGGCCGTGGAAATCAAGATGTGCTTTACGGCCGCGGGCGTGAGCAGCGGGTTCGCTGCGATCATCTGCGCTATCAGCGAGGCGACTACAGGCGCGGCGAACGAAGTGCCGTCCACGTGCTGATAGTGCGTAGCGATGATTTTGTTCTCTTCAAGCAATCGATTCACTTCAGCGCGAATTGCTTCGACGTCTGCCGATCGAAGCGCCGGGGGAAGTGTCGCGTGCTGCCAAAGTTCGTCCGAGATTTCGCGAATCAGATAATCAGGTGACCACGCGATATGCGAAAGCGCCTCCGCTCGCGAGTATTCTTCGGTGCGAGGCAATATCGGCGCGGCAACCCACATGGCGGGGGCGATCAGCTCAGGCTTGACGATCCCGTCCGCCGTCTCACCGTAGCTCGAACAGTAGAGATCGAGTTCGCCGCCAATTCGATTGTTGTCGTTGTATCCACCGACGGTAATTACTGAGGGAGAGTTCGCGGGTGGAACCGTCTTGTGTTCATCCGTGCAGCCGCTGTTTCCGGCGGCCACTACGACTACGATGCCCGCCTTTACGGCGTCTTCCGCGGCTTGATCGACGGCGTTGTGCTTGTAAGAGACGTCTCGGTCGCCCCCGAGGGAAATGCTAACCACGCTGATGTTGTAGAGCTCTTTGTTCTCGATTACCCACCGGAGCCCGCGTTCGATGTTCTGCTCGGTGATCTTTCCTTCGTCGCTGACTTTGACCAGCACAACGCAGGCTTCTGACGCGAGCCCTCGGTAAGCGCCATCTGACAGGAAACCGTTGCCGGCTGCGGCTACCGCGGTCATTGTTCCGTGCCAGTCCCAGGTTTCTGGTTTCGCGACCGGATTGAGCTTCCCGCCCGGCCTTGAAATATCTTTGAAGGCGACAATCCGGTTCGCGGGTTGAATCAGGTCAGGATGCGGATAGAACCCCGAGTCAAGGAAGGCGATCGTCACGCCGCGCGCGGCCCGATCCGCGTCAACGCCCAGTCGCAACGCCGTCGGCACCACTGCAAAGCGGTTCTGGGAGTGAGTGTGTTCGTGTTCTCGAACGTTAGATGTGCGCATTCGCTCGTCCAATCAGCATCCTTTCAATTCGAAGCGGACGCGGCTACCACAGCAGCGCAGCCTCACATATCTAATGCATTCTTATTGGCGGAATATTCCAGGGGCGTAAAGAATACTACGCCAGGCTCGCTGCTCGTTAACGGCGCGTCGCAGATGAGAGGTAGGGGGTTGTAGGATTTCTATAGGTGTGTAGTTTGTTCGACGAGGCCGGGGACTGGCATTCAAACGCACAAGCTTCCTATCTTCCTGTTTCAGCCGAGGTCGCGCAATCAGCTTCAAGACCTCTCTATCGGGAGCCTTTTCGGTTGAGTATCTTCTCCAACTTGTCGGTTGCGCTCTGTTGCATCGACGGCAAGACGGCGGAGTAGGTATCAAGCGTCAACACGATAGACGCATGGCCTAGCCGTTCCGACACGATTTTAGGATTCTCGCCGGCCAACAACAGAAGCGTGGCACACGTATGTCGGAGATCGTAGAGCCTTATGTCCGGCAACCCTGCTTTCACAAGTGCTGGCTTGAAGTGTCGACGCTGCAGATTTCGAACCGAGTGCGGCTTGCCGACCTCAGAGCAGAACACCAAGTTTAGGTTCGTCCACGCGTTGCCGAGTTTCAACCTTGCCTACGCTTGCATTGCCTTGTGTGACGACAAAGCTTTGAGAAGCGAAGCGGACAGTGGAATAGTCCGGCGGCTACGAGAGGTTTTCGGCTCACCAAAATAGTATTCGGTTTTCCACCGCTTCCAAACCAGCGTACGCTGCACCGTTACGCTTCTCGCCTTGAAGTCTATATCAGACCATTTGAGCCCCAGGTATTCTTCCGATCGAAGCCCTGTGTTTATGGCGAGGTCAAACATCACACCGTGCTTTCCGTCGTACGCTGGTGTGAGAAATGCTTGAGCTTGCTCAGGTGTCAAACGTTGAGTTCCCGCCTGACGCTCTTGGGAAGTTCCACGTCAGATGCTGGATTGGACACTAACATCTTCCATTTGACCGCGCGCTTCAAAGCGCGCTGTAGAATGGCGTGAGTGTAGCGGACTGTGCGCGGCGATAGACCACGAGCCACCATGCCATTCACCAACTCTTGAATATCCAGAGGGTGCAGGTTGGCGAGCTTTTTAGTTCCTAGAGCTGGCCGAACGTATAGCTTGAGCAGGCCCACATAATCCTCATAAGTTCGCTCGCATACGTTCTGCTTGGAAGTACGAAGCCATTGATCAAGATACTCGGCCAACGTGTCGCGGTTTTCAAAGCTCTCAGTTCCGCGCGCCAACTCGTTTTCAATCTCGCGCAAGACATGCTTGCCGTCGCTTTTGGAGTCGACCTTGCGCCAAATCTGTTTCTTCTTGCCCGCGTTGTCTCTATAGACTTTACGGACGTAGAGTTTTCCGTCGCGCTCGACCAAGCCTCTCATCTACACCTCCCATCTACACTTTTGCAGATAATTCTACAGACGTTGTCAAACATCTGAAATCAAGAAAATCGATTTTTCCTTTGGAAAACGGTAGATTTTGTTTCTTAATGTTGCCCGGTGTTTCACTTGCTGCGGCGGTCTTCTAAGCAGGGGGTCGCAGGTTCGAGTCCTGCCGGGCGTACTTTTATTTTCAATTTTTCCAACCCTTTTGCTGTCTCCCTAAAATCACGCTGCAGATAATTTTGTAGATGCTCCTGCCATCGTTGGTTTTTTCGATAGTAGCTCCCCCGGTCCTTTTCCTTGCGCCCCGAACTGCTTGGCGAAGTGCACGTATCCTGCGAAGTTCATTCCCTCGGCCGTGAAATGAACTTCAGTCACGTGCTCCATCTTTGTCGCAAACAATTCTGGATTCCATGTTACACTGGCCCAATAGCGGGCGCCGATCTTAGCCGCTTCAACCTATTTTGCAGGCATGCAATAAGAAGATAATGGAGTTGCTTGAGCGCGAACAATTCTCGGGTGAATTAGAGGCTATACTTGGTGATGTAGCCGCAGGCAATGGTCGTTTTGTGCTTGTAAGCGGCGAGGCTGGCATCGGAAAGACGTCGCTTCTCGAGCGGTTTGCGGAAACGCACAA
>DATNBZ010000200.1:0-6603 GCA_035607285.1 Blastocatellia bacterium
CGCTGCGAAAGGCTTGTGCTGAGATGTGGCTTGACCGACATAGTGTCTTAGTCAGAGTCATTAGTCGCTGGTCATTGATCGTTCGCGGAGTCTTGATGGGGATGCGGATTGAAAAAGGACAAATGACCAATGACGGATGACTACATTCGAAAATTCTCCCCCAGGTAGACCCTTCTCACTTCTTCATCGCGGGTCAATTCATCCGGCGTTCCCGCGCGGAAAATTTTCCCGTCGTTAATTATATACGCTCTGTCGGTAATCGCCAGAGTCTCTCGAACATTATGATCGGTGATAAGTACTCCGATGCCGCGTTCGCGAAGCTTCTGTAAGATTTGTTGTATATCAATCACCGCAATCGGATCGATTCCCGCAAAAGGCTCGTCGAGCATTATGAATCTCGGTTCGATCACCAGGCATCGAGCGATCTCCGTCCTTCGCCGCTCGCCTCCTGAAAGCTGATACGCCTTGGTATGCCGCACGTAGGCGATGTCCAGCTCGTCGAGCAGCACCTCGAGCCGATGCGCTCGCTCGGCTTTTGTAAGCGGCAGAGTCTGCAGCACAAGCAGGATATTCTCTTCCACCGTCAGCTTGCGAAACACCGATGCTTCCTGCGGCAGGTAGCTTATGCCGTCACGAGCTCGCAGATACATCGGCAGCCGGGAGATGTCTTTTGTATCGAGAAAAATTTTCCCGGCATCGGAGCGTTCGAGTCCGACGATCATATAAAACACCGTCGTCTTGCCCGCGCCGTTCGGCCCCAGGAGTCCGACTATCTCATTCTGACGGATATCGATCGAGACGTTATTGACGACGACTCGTTTGCGATAAGCCTTACGCAAACCCTCGGCGGAAAGAACGCTTGTTTTTTGTAAGGGGAGTCTTGCTTGAGGTTCGGCGTCGCCGACCGCAGTCTCGATCACGGACACATCTTCTACCATCTCGTTGCTTTCAATTCGTCTTGCTCTTTGTCAAACGGTGAATCGATTTAACGCGTCCCGCGCCCTGTTGATTCTCGACCGAAACCCTATCATCGCGACTATAGAAAGTCAATTGTGAGCCCATTGTAGAACCCTTTTCGACATCGTCGACTCGCGCCGTTCTTCCGGACAAAACCGCGCGCCCGTCGTCTGAGGAATAAGCCAGCTTGTCGCCGACTCCGCGGCGTCCCGGCTGCGTTAACACGACGTTGCCTTCCGCATTCATGTGATCAACCTCGTTGACCTCCTGCTTCAGGAAAACATCCACGGCGGCCGCCTCGATACGGTCGGTGCCCTGGCGCGCCTTCACCGAGCCTTCGTAATGAACCTTTCTTTCAGTGTCGGAATAAGTCATGCGTTCAGCGGTCGCAAATCCGGGGACTTCTTCGCGTTTGCCGGGCGAGGTCTCGCGCTTCACCTGGTAGAGAGCGCTTTCGACGTTTCCAATCGCCACCATGCGCTGGTCGTCCTGATAGAGTTCGATCCGGTCGGCTTTCACGAAATTGTCGTCCTGCCAGCCGCGGGCGTTGATTGTATAGATTGCGACGCCGTCCTCGTTTCGCGCGTCGGCCCGCTCGGAGGTGATGAAGATCGGCGACTTCGTGTTCTTGAAAGGCGTCGAGTCGTTCGAGGATTCGCGGCTGTAATAAGTCGTCCGCACATCGCCGCGCGCGTGCGTTTCGTCGCGCTCGCGGTCGTAGTCTATCTCGTCCGCCTGAGTGCGGCCCTTGGCGTCCCACACCATCGGGCGCTTGCCTCGAAGGTTCAGTATTTCCTTCTGCCCGTCATAAACCGCTCGATCCGCAAGGGCGTTCCGGTCGGCTTCGTTGTATTTGAAGTTACCGTCCTGCGATACGTGATCGATGTCCTGCGAGTCCTCCAGGAAGTCCGCTTTGGCGGTCTTGCTGGTTGTCACGCGAATGGGCCGCGAATCTGCAACCAGCGCTTCCAGTTCAACCCTCACGCCGTCCGTCGCGCTAAAACTCTTCACGCGATTGCCTTCGTCAAAAAATATTGCATTCATTCGAGGCGCCCGAATCGTCTTCTTATCGGCGCCGCGCACCGCACGAATCGGTGTAACGGTCATCACCGCAGTGCCGACCGCATCGGCGAGCTTGATGTTGCGGCCATCGGGGAAGAACTGCATGGTGACTTCATCGGCGGTTAGTTCGCGCTCCGTCGGATTGCTTTTAGTGTTCGCCGCCGCGGGCGCGTGCATTTTGATGACCGCGTTTCGGCCTGCCTTCAGCGTGTCGATCGCGCTTCCTCGAGGACCGTCGACAAAAGCCGCTTCAATGTTGTCGGCGCTCGCTTCTCTGGCGGGTTCGGGTCCGAGCGATCGGGAGTACGCCCCGCCCGTCGCAACCGCTCGCGAGAGTTGGTGAGATTCATTGAAGAAGAAGTCCATGTCGGGCGACTTGATCTCGCCCTTTTCCGCTTGTGTCAATTGCGAGTTGCCGCGGGCCTCGACGCGTTCCAGGTGATTGGTCGCGTCGGTGTAGCTCACCATGCGGACGGCTCGCAGTTCGTCGGTGCCCTGGGTGACGATTGCTCCTCCGTCGAAAGTTATCCTGTGCTCCTTCTTCTCGAGCACCGCGGAGTCGCTTCGGATCGTCGTCGGTTTCTTCTCTTCTGCCTTCACTGGCGTCGATTTGATTCCGCGTTGCTTTGGTGATTGAGAACCGGGCTGAGCCTGGGCGAGTTCCTGATTCTGGTCATTAGCTTCGCGCCGGCGAGCCGCTTTGCGCGCGCGTTTTCGGGCCTTTCGCGCGGCCTTCTCTTCGGGCGTTTCCTGCGCGCGACCAGCGGATGGCGCTCCGGCTTTCGCTTGCTGAGCCGTTCCGTTCTTTGGCCCATTTCCAGCCCCAGCGTCAGGCTTATCCTGAGGCTTGATGATGACGTTGACGTCCTTCAGCAAGTGGGCGCGCTCGTCGGTTGCTTCAATGAGCAAACCGGTCGAGTGACCCGCGTAGTTGCGGCCTTCAAACTCGACCAGTTCTTTGGTGTCGACCGTGTTCTTAGCCTGATCGTAATGCAGATAACTTGTCTTCAGCGTCAGACCTTCTGAAGTTTGCACGACAACATTTGACTCGAACTCCGCATCGAGCTTGCTCAGGTCCGCCGGGTCGCTGACCTTTGCCTTGTCGGAAGTAACGATGTCGTGACGATCGCCTCCCGTCCCGTAGGCTTCGAGTCTGACCTGCTCGAGCTCGTGAGTGCCATCCTGATAGCTCTTGTCGGTGCCCGCGGTTATGTTGAATCGGACTTGCCCGTTTACCTCGTGCGCATAATGAGTATTGCTGAAGACGGCGACAACTTTTCCCTGCAGCTTGGGTCGAGCCTGATCCTGCTGAACGTGCTTGACGCGGAAGACCAGGTAAACGACGAGCGCCGCCGCGATAGCAACGAACAACCCAAGCGCCAAAACCTTCCCCGCGGATAGTAGTCTTATTCGCATCATTGGATTTCAGACAACTCCGAACATTCTCTTTAGGGATTCTTGCACGGTGAGCGATGCGTGTCTATTGGATGCGATTGGGTGAGCAGTCGGGTGTGATCAAAAGTGGGACTTGAGCCGGGAACCGCCCGCGACTCTTCGCGGGAAGAAGTGTCCTGAGAATTCCCTGGACCCCGTAGGGGTAGAATGTTTATAGTGGCGAGACTCCATACGTTGCCAACCCCCGTAGGGGTGAAATGTTCCCGCGCTCAACTCTAGCCGACTTAACGGAGCCAGGGGTCCACGTTGGCGTCCGTAACTATAAACATCGCACACCTAGGGGTTGCCGGGCGGAACGCTCGATTCACCGCGGGGCTGAACCCAATGCTCGCAGGCGTAGTTCAGATAAAGATGCATTTGCCCGGCGTCGGCATGAGTGAATCGCCCAAGCTTAAGATCAATCACCACCAGGCAGCGAAGCCGCCGGTGAAAGAAGAGCAGGTCTACGCGATACCACTCGTCGTCGATGCGCAGGCGGCGTTGGCGGCCTACGAACGCGAGTCGTTACCGAGTTCGTACTCGCCGCGCGCGATAGGATTAATAGAGGTCGACCTGGAGCTTTCTTCTTCATGATACTTAAGGCGTCTTTTGGAGCGGCAACTTCACCGTAAACCGCGAGCCTTTGCCTTCCTCGCTCTCGACCTGGACCGAGCCTCCGTGCGCATCGACGATCCATTTCGATATCGCAAGCCCCAGTCCAAACCCGGTTACTCGCGAGTCCCGCGGATCCGTCTGGCGGTAAAATCGTTCGAAGATATGCGGGAGCGCCGAAGCTGGAATGCCGCGACCTGTATCCGAGACTTCGATCAACGCGACGGAATCAATCACCGAAAGCGCAAGCCGGACGCTGCCTCCAGCAGGTGTGTACTTGATTGCGTTATCAAGCAGGTTGACGAGCAGTTGCTTAAGCCGCTTGGGATCGCCTTCGATTTCTATAGATGATCGGGGAGCTTCAAAGTTGAGAGTTACCGACGCCGACTTTGCCAGGGGTCCGATGTAAGCGCAGGCTTCCGAGGCCAACTCATCAAGCCGCACCGGTTCGACCGCCAACGCCGATTCGCCGGCGTCCGAGCGAGCGAGCGTCAGCAAATCATCCGTAAGCTTGGTGAGCCGCGCTATCTCTTCAAGGCTGGAGTTGAGCACGCGCTGATATTCCTCGGGTGCGCGTTCCCGTCTGAGCGTTACCTCAATCTCTCCCCGGAGAACCGCCAGCGGCGTCTTGAGTTCGTGAGAAGCATCCGCGGTGAATTGCCGTTCACGTTCAAACGCCTGTTCGAGCCTGCTGATCATCCGGTTGAAGGTAGCCGCGAGCCTCCCGATCTCGTCCTGAGAGCGGCGCTCTTCCACACGTTCGCTGAGATTGCCCCGGCCGATTCGCTCAGCCGCGCGCGTCAGTCGATCGACGGGGCTCAAGGCTCCGTTGGCCAGCCACCACCCGCCGAGCCCAGCCAGCAACAACGCCGCCGGGTTTGTGATTGCAAGCAGGATCACCAATTGTCTCTGCGCGCGCTGGACTTCTCTCAGCGACTGGCCCACGACTACGAAGAAAGTCTCGCCGTCTTCATCACGCGCGGGCCAGGTAATGATGCGCACATGTTCGGTCGGAGACAGGGACACCTCATCGTACTCGGGTTTCCATTCGCTGGCGGCGCGCTCGAGCGCCGGTTTACTCACCGGCACTTCGTGACCCTCGGCGTCGGGAATTTGATCCGCGATCTTGCCGTCTCGATCGACAACCGAAACAAACTGCGGCGCCAATATCACAACGCCCGGCTGGCTCGGCTCTTCTGTTTCAGACGGATGACCTACGGCGTGAGCTACACGTTCGGCCTGATTGGCGAGCGACGTGTCTATTACATTGAGCAAGCCGCGAGACAGGTAAAGGTAAATCGCGACCGCGAAAGCAACCAGCACCAAAGCGGCCAGGCTTAGATACCAGAGGGTGAGCTTTGCTCGAATGGATAGCATGTGAACCGGTTCTTTCGTCGCTGCGGAAGTGCGATATAAGGAAAGGCAGTATAACAAAAAGGTTGGGGGATTGCGGGCCGCCGCCGCCTCTGTTTCCGGTAGCACCTCAACCGCAGAGATTGTGAAGGACAATAATGTTGGTAGTCCGGCCTTCAGGCGGAAGTTCGTATGCGTACGGGAATGGAAGCTACAAACTTGCGCCTGAAGGCCGGACTACGAACTTTTCACAGTGTCTTTCGGTTGAGGGATTCGTATGCTCTTTGCACGGCCTCAGCGGGAGCGAAGTCTTCAAAGAAACCTGGGCAAGACTTGGTGCGGATGAGAGGACTTGAACCTCCACAGGATTGCTCCTACAGCGTCCTGAGCGCTGCGCGTCTGCCATTCCGCCACATCCGCATTTCAATCGATTGTGATACGATCGAAGCGAAAACATACTAACTAGCGCTTACAAACAGTGTCAATGAATTTTGGATTTGCGATTTGAATGACGTCGGCATGTAGGGGCGGCCCTCCGTGGCCGCCCCTCCTGGGATACCCGCGTGCCGGCGTTTACCAAAGAGGGGCGGCCACGGAGGGCCGCCCCTACATGCCGACACCATCGTTTCACGGCCGAGCAAAAATTAGATAGTGCTCCAAGTTTCAGATGACCCTCGCCCATCCATCACCGCAAAAGCTACTCGAAGCTCTTCCGCGATCGCGCGAGCGCGCCATTCGCGCGGATCAACTAGCCGAGGCGCTCAAGCTCACCGATTTGCAAGCGCCCAGCGTTGCATCGCTCCTCAAGGAGTTTGTTCGGGTTGGGCTTGCTGCGGCGAAGGGCGGGCGCTACTGCCGCAAACCTGCTCACGGTCTGTTGATAGGTACGCTGAGAGGAACGCGTTCCGGCCACGCGTTCGTCGTGCCCGACGACCCAACCGAGCGAGCAAAAGGAGACCTCTTCGTAAACACTCGAGCGATGGGTTCGGCGTTGAACGGCGACACGGTGATCGCTCGCGTAACGGGCATGGACAAGCGCGGCCGCGAGGGCAGAGTCGAATCAGTTTTGCATCGCGCGAACCAGACTCTGATCGGGAAATTCGTCAAGCTAAAGGCTGAGAGCATTGTCTCACCGATCGATGAACGGTTCCTCTACGATATAAGCATTGCGCGATCGGAGACGCT
>DATNBZ010000204.1:0-88809 GCA_035607285.1 Blastocatellia bacterium
CGAAGCTCGTGCTTACGATTAATCACGCATCCGGCGCTGGTTATTATGCGATGGCCGGGCAGGGCTTCGATCCGGATTTCATATTCACGTGGCCCACTGGCAGAATGGGCGTCATGGAAGGCGAGTCCGCGGTGATGGCGCTTTTCAGCTCGGAGATAGAGAAGCTTGAGCGAAAGGGCCTAAGCCCCGACGAGAAAATGCGTGCTGAAATGGAGGGAGTTCGCGAAAGATACGAGCGCGAGTTGGACGCCCGATTCGCGGCGGCGCGCGGGTTCGTGGATGCGATCATCACTCCGGAGCAAACTCGCCCGGCGCTGGAGCTTGCGTTACGAACGGCGCTTAACAATCCGGGGCCGCATCTCGGCATCCCGGTTTTGCCGTACGGCTCGTCGGGTCAACTCAACTGCTAGCTTGCAATCTTCACCGCATTCTTCACGCGGTCGATTCGAAAATGAATGGAGGAATCCCAAATGAAATCGAGAATTGAAGTGAGGAAGTGTCTGACGGCGATCCTGGTTTTGCTCGCGGCTTTGGTGTTGGCCTGCGAGAAAAAGGAGGCGGCGGATTTCAAGCCTGAGGTCCTCCCACTGCCTCAACCGCTTGCGCGGTATGAAGCCATGGAGGTGCCGGCAGACAATCCGACCACACCCGAAAAAGCCGCGCTCGGCCGACAGTTGTTCTTCGACAAGCGGTTAAGCGGCGATGAGTCACGCTCGTGCTACTCGTGCCACGTATGCGAGAAGGGGTTGACCGACGGTCTGCCGAAAGCGATTGGCGCTTTTAACAAACAGCTTCCGCGCAGCAGCCCAACGCTTTGGAACATAGGCTACCACAAGATGTTCTACTGGGACGGCCGTAGCCCGTCGCTCGAAAAGCAGGCGATGGCCGCATGGACAGGCGGAAACATGGGGGCTAAGGACCATGAGGCTGAGATCGTAGCGAAGATCAACGGGTTGCAAGGCTATCGCTCACAGTTCCAAAAGGTGTTCGGCGGTGAGGCTACAGCGGACAACATTATGCAAGCCCTTTCTGCCTTCGAACGCACGATCATCAGCGGCGACACAGCCTGGGATCGATGGCAGGCTGGAGATCAGTCCGCCGTATCCGCCGCGGCCAAACGCGGGTGGGATGTCTTCAAAGAGGCGAAGTGCAATAACTGCCACGATGGCGTGTTGCTCACCGACCAGCAATTTCATAACGTCGGGATTGGGATGGACGTAGCTGAGCCGGACAAAGGGCGCTTCAACGCGACCAAGAAAGACGAAGACGCCGGCGCATTCAAGACGCCGACGCTTCGAGACATCTCGAAGTCAGCTCCCTACTTCCACGATGGAAGCGTTGCCACCCTGGAGGACGCTATTGATCTCATGCTTGGCGGCGGCAAACCAAATCAATATCTGGACAAAAAGAACCTCGAGAAACGAACCATCACGGGTGAACAGCGGAGTGACCTGTTGGAGTTTCTGAAGTCGCTTTCGGTCGACTGCCGTATTTCCGAACCACCCCTGCCACAGAAATAGAATGGCGCAGACTTTAGTCGGTGTCGCGATTGTCAGCCTCCGCGACCACCTGACTAAAGTCTGCGCCACCCTCGAAGCCGCCTGCTTTTCCGGGGCGGCTTCTTTAGTCGTTGAGGTCAAGCGTTCCCAGAATTCCGAGGAACGTACTCTCGTAATTCTGGTACTGATCCTGCGGCGCTACGGCTACCACGTAAAAGAGATCGCCGTTTCTGAGCATCGCAGTATAGATCGTCACATTCTCGGGCTTGCGTGTAATCTCTGAAATGGTATTCAACGATACCGAAAGGCCTTCACGTCTTCCCAGCGTCTCACGTCTATCTGCACCATTCCTGCGCAACTCCTGATTGTCCTGTGTCAGCCCGTTGATCAATTCATCGGTCGCCTCTCTCAGGTTTTTGCTGGACGTATGTATCGCTCCGATCTGAATCCCGTGGGTGAATAGGTAGTTACCCTGATCGTCGCGATATGCGCCTTCTGGCGCAAAAGTCACAGCGTCGGTACCTGATAGCTCGCGCCAGTTGTCAGGGACCTGAATGCGGAAATTGCTTCCATTGTAGGTTCGAAACCGCGACGACGGATAAGCGACCTGGCTTTGCCTGCCCCGCTGCTGAGGATTGCGCTGCTGAGTCTGGTCAGGATAACGCTGGCTGGATTGATCGGTATCACGCTGGTCGTTTTGATCAGGATACCGCCGGTTGTTTTGATCGGGATATCGTTGGCCATTCTGATCGGGATATCGTTGGCCATTTTGATCGGGATAACGCTGGCCGTTTTGATCGGGATATCGTTGGCCATTCTGATCGGGATATCGTTGGCTATCCTGATCAGGATAGCGCTGACTGTCCTGATCTGGATAACGCTGACCACCTTGCGGATAGCGGCCGCCACCCTGTTGCGGGTAACGCTGCGCTCCGCGTGCGACCTCCTGCATCGACGGCGCGCGATTCATATCGCGCAAGATTGCCTGGACTCGAATGAAGTCATCGGTGTTGTGAATAGGATTTGTCACGCGAAGCGCATCGGCTTCGCGGCTTATGTAATCGAATCGATTCCCGGGGTTCGGATGATCGCTCATCCACTGAGGTCCGCCGCTCCCCGATCGTTGTTCGAGCGTTCGAAACATGTTCGCCAGATCATGAGCGTCGTAGCCGGCATTTGCCATTATGTGCGAGCCAAGAATGTCGGCCTGCTTCTCATAATCACGGCTGAACCTGAGAAAGGATGCGCCGATTCCTAATTGGCTGCCCTGGGCGACAGCAGCGCCGCCGGCGCCGCCCAGCACCGCACCGAGGATCTGGCCCGCGATCATGCCCGCCTGATACTTTCGGGCCTTCGCCGCCTGAGCCGTCCCATGGCGCAAGGCGACGTGACTGATTTCATGCGCCATCGCGCCGACCAGTTCGCCTTCGTTATGCGCTGCCTGAATCAGGCCTCGATTCACAAACGTGAAGCCGCCCGGCAGCGCGAACGCGTTCAGGTCCCGCACATTCACTACCTTGAATGAGTATCGAAACTGTGAGTGCTGAAATTCGGCGGGGATTGCCTCGACTAGCCGTTGCCCAATGTTCTCGATGTAGGCCCCAACCTGGCCGTCCTGGACTAGCGGCATCTGGCGCTCGACTTCGCGCGCTGCCTGTTGGCCTACCTGGATGTCCTTATCAAGGCTGTATGGGTTGCTGGGAGCGACGACTCTTGTTTGGATTGGAGCCTGGGTTGAGGCTTGGCCAAAAACGTTGATCGGCAACGCAAGCGCCGACGCCAGAGCGATCACAGTCGTCCTGGCAATAATACTTCGCAATGCTGACATTATTGGTCCTCCCGAATGCTTCTGATTGTCACGTGGCGCAAAGTCATTCTATAGGATTCCGAGCCCTAACCAAAAGTTGCAGCTTCTTTTGATACTGTTCGGATTCTGCGTTGCTTAATAACCTTCGCGTGCTTTGCGGTCCTTTGCGGCTTTGCGCTGAGTATTGGGGAGACAGAATACTCAACGCAAAGGCGCAAAGGACCGCAAAGCACGCGAAGGACTGACCAGACGTTACAAGTCAACAAACCAATAACCGAACACTATTCTTTTTCAATGATTATCTGATTGCGTGTAATTTGTCCGACTTCCGGCCAGTGAGGTTGAGTTGGGGCAGAAGAACTACTCGACGCCTTCCATTGTCTCCGCAATAAGCTGATCGACAACGGCATTGAGATCGCCCCTTTCATAGAAGGTCTTCAATTGCCGGTCGGCGCTGGTGCCGCCTTCGAGAATCGTGTGGATGTACTCGAGCTCCTTGCGACTTCCCAATTCATCAACCACATCGTCTACAAAGTCCAGCAACTCGAGAATCAGGTCGCGCACCGGAACCTCGATCTGTTTGCCGAAATCGATAAGCTTGCCATCCAATCCCCATCGCACCGCTCGCCACTTGTTCTCCTGAATAAGCGCGCGGCGGTAGAGACGAAAGCCCATGTTCATCCGATAAAGTTTCGACAGCTTCGCCACTATCGCCTGAATCAATGCAGCCAGCGCAATCACCTCATCGACTCGCGAGGGGATATCACAAATGCGAAACTCCAGCGTTGGGAAAGTCGGGTGCGGACGCACGTCCCACCAGATCTTTTTCGGCTTGTCTATGCAGCCGGTCTTGAGAAGAAGACCTACGTAGTTGTCGAACTCAGAATAAGAACCGAAATAGTCCGGGATGTCGGTTCGCGGGAACTTCTTGAAGATCTCCGATCGATAGCTCTTAAGCCCGGTTTGCGTGCCCATCCAAAAAGGCGAGCTTGTTGAAAGCGCAAGCAGATGAGGCAGGAAGTACCGCGCGGCGTTCATCAAGTGTATCTGCGCTTCGCGGTCTTCAATCCCGACGTGCACGTGCATTCCAAAGATCAACAGCGACTCGGCGAGCACCTGCATTTCGCTTATGAGAGCCTCGTAGTGTTCGTGAGGAGTAATCTTCTGGTCTTTCCAGCTCGAGAACGGATGAGTCGACGCAGCGGCGATGCGAAGTCCCTTGCTCTGGGCCAGGGTGGAAACGGTGCGACGGAGCTTGATTACGTCTGCGCGAGCTTCCTGAATATTGGCGCAGATGCCGGTGCCCACTTCAATCATCGACTGATGCATTTCAGGTTTCACCTGCTCGCCCAGGAGCATGCGACCCTCTTCCATCATCTCGGTTATGTGTGAGCGCAGCTCACGCGTTACCGGGTCGATGATCTGAAACTCTTCTTCGATTCCAAGCGTGAAGTCAGGCATAAGAGATTTCCGATTTGCGATTGCCGATTGCCGATTGCCGATTGCCAAATTCAATGCTCTGATTTGCCAGAACTCTCAAATCGGCAATCGCCAATCGGCAATTACTCAGCGATCATCGTCGGGACCATGCCGGCCCCGGAAGTCACATTAGCGAGCGACGATGATGACAGCCGCGTGAACGCCCCGGCTACTCGTCCGAAAAACAACAAAGGATCGAGATCGAGCAGTTGGTCTATCATATGCACGCCGCCTTCGTCCACAAACGGGAAGATCTCGCGAGACGTCGTCACTCGCTCCTGTGCAAGATAGTCGCCCGCGAGAGCACTTTCGATAGCCGCGTCCCACGCGCTTGCGTCTGATTCCCAACCGATGAAGATCCCGTGTCCACCGTAGTCGTCGTTCGGCTTCAGCACTAACCGGTCGCGTTGTTCGCGCACAAACTCGAGCAGCTCGACGGTCTCGTTATTGTAAGTCGTTTGCGCCTCCTCGATTCGCCGAGTCCACGGCACGGACCGCCGAATCGCCTCCCGCTCCTCGTCTGAGAAGTAGCGCTGATGCCGTTCGTCGGTCAGCACTCCAAACAGCATTTTCTTGTGAACGTACTTCGTACGAAACGAATTCACGAACACCGCGGCGCCCGTCTTGTAAGCCTCGACGAATGCCTGGCACTCATCGATTTTCTCGAGCAGCTCAGTTGTCAGTACGCGCCTGTAGACCAGATCAATTCGAAAGTCGCCGTGGTGCAACTTCCCTTCCCGCAGTTCAAGGTCTCGAGGGTCTGCGATGGTCGCCGAGTATCCGTTGTTCTCAAAGAATTCCTTGAACAACTCGAACTCGCGTTGCGTCGGCAAGCCTTTGTAATCAACGATCCCGATCCGCGGCTTCTCTCCCCGTCCCCGAACGCTCTCGTAGATCGAAAGCAATGCATCGAGCATGTTCTGACGGCAATACATCGGCGTTATGCGGTGATCCTTCGTGAACTCGCGCATCAAAGGCAGACCGCAAAAGATATCCGCGGCGACGTCCTGATAAGCAATTCCCGCCGGGCACTCCGCGTTGAGCTCGACGAATTGATAAGACTCGTCCGTCAGGAAAGAATCGAGCCTGGACGTAACCGAGACGTTCTCGTAACCGGGATCAACCGCGACCAGCTCGCGCTCGCCTGCGGTCAAGCCGATCTGCTCGAGCATCACTTTGTCTGTTGGCGCGATGCGGCCAACCTTCTCGATCGCGCTCCACACCGTCTCACACGTCTTCGTGATTTGTTGCCATTCAGCGCGAGTGACGAAGTGGGGACGGAGATACGGAGAGAGCATGCGGCCCCCGAACACGAAGCGTACTTCATTCAATCGCTGTTCGAGATGCGCGCGCGACTCCTCGAGCAGCGCGGGCTTGCGCTCGATGAGCGACATGTAATCGTGGGCGGCTTGACTGGTCATTGGCATTAGTTCCGGGTTCAGGGTTCCAAGTTCAGGGTTAGCCGCTCGATTTGATTGAAACGTCAGCAACCCTGAACTCGGAACCCTGAACTCTGAACTATCATCCCTTTAGTCGGCGCCCGCGGGCTTGCTCACGCTCGGGCGCTTGATCTCGTGGTTTAGTAACTCATTCCATCGGTGGCTCGCGATCGTAGGCTCGCCGTGCAACGCCGTTTCGATTGCAAGATCGGAGACTTTCTCGACCATCCATTTGAAGTAGACCGATCCCACCGACCACCAATCAGCATCCGGCGCCGGATTCATGTAGTCGATCGCGTAAGGCACGCCGCCCGCAATCGCGAACTCTACCGTGTTGATGTCGTAACCGAGCGCCTCATTGATCTGGATCGTCTCGCGTCGCACTCGCGCGTCCATCTCGGGATCGAGGTAATTGTCGACGACTAGATAGCGCTGAAAGATCGGATCGTAAGGCATCGGACACACGTCCTTCTTTCCAATGCAATAAGACCTGACGTAGTGAGTAAACGGAACGAATTCCTGCAGGACCATGCAATCGGTCCCGCTGGCATCATACTTTTCCATCAACTCTTCGCGCGTGTTCACTCGAGACACGCCGCGCCAGCCGCCGCCGTCGAACGGCTTGATGAACGCCGGTAAGCCTACGTGCTCGATGATCCCTTCCCAGTCGAGCGGATATTCCAGGTTGCGAAGCGACTCAGCGACGACGCCTTCTTTGTATTCCTTCTGCGGCAGCAGGATCGTCTTCGGCACCGCAATGCCAAGATAAGTTGCAAGCGAGTAGTTAAAGAACTTGTCGTCCGCGTTCCACCAGAAAGGATTGTTGATTACCTTGGCGCCTGAAAGCACGGCGCTCTTGAGATAAGCCCGATAGAACGGCACCTCGTGCGAGATCCGATCGATGATGACATCGTACGGGCAAGGCTCGGCCATCCGCACGCCGCCCAGCATTATGTACTCAGCGCTCACGCCGGCGTTTCGCTTGTTGATCTCGCCGATCAGCGCCTGGGGAAAAGTTCCTTCGCGGCCTACAAGTATGCCGATCTTCATTGTTCTCCTCCGTATCTAATGACGGCAGATTCTATAGTAGAGCTCCGAAGCGTTGCAACACGCGCGAATCCGGCTTAGTGAGGCCATAGGTACTCCTCCTCAGCGTCCTCCGCGTCCTCTGCGGTTTGATTTCCCTATTGATTAAGAAACCGCAGAGGACGCTGGGGACGCCGAGGACTGCTTTGCGCTCCGCTATCAACTTGTTTGGAGCATCGCGAAAGCATAAGCTTTCGTCCGGCCGGTTCCGCCGGCCACTCCTCACCAAACTTTATGGGTTCGAAAGGAGCGCCTTATGTCTCAACCAAAGAACACAACGATCTTCAAATCACTCTCATCAATCGCACTTCTCTCACTAGCGTTTTTTTCGGCTTGCCATCATGGCAGTGACTCACACGAATCCAACACCGCGGCTCCTTCGACCGCATCATCCGGTGGAGGAAACTTTGAAGGAGTCATAACGATGAAGATGGAAGGCGAAACCATGAAGGGCGCCGAGATGACTTACTTCCTCAAGAGCCGGCACGCCCGCATCGAAATAACAACGCCGGACAATCCCGCAGGTCAGGGCGTGATGCTCTATGATCTGGAAGATGCGAAGATGACCACGCTCATCCCTTCAAGAAAGATGTACATGACCATCGACATGAAAGAGGCGGCCGAGAGCATGAAGGGCATGTCGAAGAACTTGAACAAACCTCAGCGCGATGAAGACAAGTTTCCCGTGCTCACGGACACAGGCAAGCAGGAAACCATCGCCGGTCATACCTGCGAGCACTGGCTGATGGGAGAAAAACAGAATCTCGATATGTGCATAGCAAAGGGACTCGGTTACTTCGGGATGGGAGGCCAGGGCGGCGGCGGGCTCGGCTCTCTGAAGAATCTCGCATTCAGTCCGAAGCTGTTAGCCGAGGCTGCCTCGCATCCCGAGTGGGTGAAGTTTCTGGAAGGCGGCGCGTTTCCTTTGAAGATCACGTCCACTGAAGACGGAAAAGTAAAGATGAACATGGAGGCCACTAAGATCGAAAAGAAAGCGTTGGATGATTCTCTCTTCTCGGTGCCGCCTGACTATAAGGAATTCAGCATGGGAGCAATGGGTGGCGGCAAACCGTAGTGAGCGGCGGTTTCCGCGTTCAAGGTGGCCGGTATTCTCTGCGAGCTTTTGCGGTCCTTTGCGAGAGTTGCAGTCCTTAGCGAGCTTTGCGGTCCTTGGCGAGCTTTGCGTCAATGTATTTTCAGATTCCCTAAGCGCAAAGCTCGCAAAGGACCGCAAAGTAACAACCCTTGCCACTGTTCGACACCGTCTCGGCCGTCCGTAATCGTCGCGCCTTCGCCACCCACGTAGTTGCTTGTAACATGCATTCGCTAGCGCAAGAATCCGAGCGAATCCGTTAGATCAACGTCAGACACTCGAATTACTCGCAATGCCCTACGACCTGTTCATCTCTTATGCGCGGGGTGACGATGAACGACACCGCGTCAGCACGCTCGTCGAACGCCTGAGCCGCGATTTTCAATTGCTTGCGGGCCGCCCGCTCAATGTGTTCTTCGATTCGGTTGAGATTCACGGCATGGAAGACTGGCGTCATCGCATCCTGCAAGCGCTGCGTGAATCAAGATTGCTGCTGGCATGTATCTCACCTAATTATCTGGCGAGCCAATACTGTGAGTGGGAATTCAACGAGTATGTAAACAACGAAGTCGGCCGCGCGCTGGCCGGCCAGGGCGTCGCGCCGGTTTATCTCACCGATGTTCCGCAATGGCAAGACAAGGACTTCGAGATTAAATGCGGCGAATGGGTGAAAGAGCTGCGCCGCCGCCAGAGTTTCGACTTGCGCGCGTGGCCCGAACCCGGCGGGCAAGCTTCTGATGACGCCGCCGTTGCTGCGTGTCTTTCTCAGCTCAATCTCCAAATCAGCAACCGAATTCGCCAGGGCGAGCGCGCCCAGGAGCGCCTCGGCAACGTCGACGCGCACAACCCGCACTTCGTCGGACGCAACGACGAACTTCGACGCTTGAGAGAAGCCGTCGGGTTAAAAAGGATAGGCGTGCTGGCGGCGATTCATGGTTTGGGAGGAATGGGCAAGACTGCGCTCGCGCTCGAATATGCTCACGCCTACGGCGGCGAGTACGGCGGAGGGCGATGGGAAGTCCGTTGCGAAGGACTCGAAGACCTCGCCGCGGCACTGACGACGCTTGCTTCGGCGCTCCACGTAGAATTCACCGAAGCCGAAAAGATACATGTCGAGCTACAGCTTCAACGCATACTGGCTGAGTTGCGCGATCTGGCAAACACACACGAGCCTCATCGTTGCCTGATTATTCTCGATAATGTCGATAAGCCAAAACTTCTCGAGCCGGCTCAGACGCAGCGATTACCCTCTGATGACTGGCTTGATGTGATCGCAACCACGCGATTGGGAGAAGACGATCTCTTCTCGCGGCAACGAGACCGCGCGTTTGTGGCGGTTGACGAAATGCCCGACGCAGACGCGCTCGGTCTCATTGAGAGCTATCAACCCGGCGGACACTTCATCGATCAAACCGAGCGCGAAGCGGCGCGTGAGATTGTGCGCTTGCTTGGAGGCTTCACGCTGGCGATCGAAGCTGCCGCGGTGTTTCTTGGACAATTCGCCAACGACGTAACATGCGCAGGCTTTCTCCAGCGATTAAAGAAAGAAGGATTGGCAGGGCTGGAAAAGGCAACGAGCGGCACAAACGAAGGCGTGCGTCACGGCGAAATACGTTTGACAGCAACGCTGCAGCCGACGCTCGAACGACTGACTGAGGAGGAACGATTAGCGCTCAGCTATGCCGCTCTGCTTCCCGCCGATCAAATAGCGCTGCCGTGGATTCGATCGCTGGTTGCCGCACAGTACGCGGAGTTCGGCAACGATACCGACCCGGGCTACCCTGATATCTGGCAGCGTTTGTTGCGGAGGCTTTTCAGCCTTCGCTTGTGGCAGGCGACGGGCGTGGTCGATCGCGAGGGACAGCCCTTGATCGCACGAATGCACCGTCTGCTTCAGGAGTTGATGCGTAACGCCGCGGGCGAGCAGCTTGATGCTATCAAGGCCGCGGTCATCGAGCATGTGAAGTCTCGCGCCACATTCATCTGGGATGGATGGGTGCAACACGAGCATCGCTGGGAAATCAGGCCCCTTGCGGCTTGCGCGCGGCAATGGATGGAAGATGATGACGCGGGGACTTATCTAGCAAGTCAGGCATCCGGGCCACTGTTTCATCTCGGTGATTACGCGGAAGCCGAGGCTCTGATAAGACAGGCATCGGCGATTGATGAGGGGCGCTTCGGTCCTGACGATCCTGTTGTCGCTATCCGCCTCAACAACTTGGCGCAGATGCTCAAGGCCACTAACCGACTGACGGAAGCTGAGCCGCTGATGAGGCGGGCGCTTGCCATTGACGAGCAGAGCTTTGGCCCTGACCATCCCAATGTAGCTACCCGCCTCAACAACTTGGCGCTGTTGCTCCAGGACACGAACCGCCTTCAGGAAGCCGAGCCGCTGATGAAAAGGGCGCTTGCCATTGACGAGCAGAGCTTCGGTCCTGACCATCCCAATGTCGCCATAGCCATGAACAACCTGGCGCAGTTGCTAGAGGCCACGAACCGCCTGACGGAAGCTGAGCCCCTGATGCGTCGCGTCGTTGATGTATTCGAGACGAGCTTAGGCACTGATCACCCAAACGTTGCCGTGGCCCTCAACAACCTGGCGTTGTTGCTCAAGCATAGGAAAAGGCTGACGGAAGCTGAGCCGCTGATGAAGCGGGCGCTTGCCATTGACGAACAGAGCTTCAGCCGTGACCATCCAAATGTCGCCAGAGACCTCAACAACCTGGCGACATTACTCACAGACACGAACCGGCTGACGGAAGCTGAGCCCCTGATGCGACGCGTCGTTGAGATCGTCGAGACGAGCTTAGGTGCTGATCACCCAAAGGTTGCCGTGGCCCTCAACAACCTGGCGCAGTTGCTCCAAGTCACGAACCGGGTGACGGAAGCTGAGGCGCTGATGAAGAGGGCGCTTGCCATTGACCGAGCACAGCTTTGGCCCTGACCATCCCAATGTCGCGATCCGCCTCAACAACCTGGCACGGTTGCTCCAGGCCACGAACCGGCTGACGGAAGCTGAGCCTCTGCTGCGTCGCGCTGTCGAGATATTCGTTCGGTTCGTCGCCGCGACGGGCCACGAGCACCCGCACTTAAGGGCAGTCATCGAGAACTACACTGCGCTCCTTCAGGAAATGGGCTACAACGAAGAGCAAGTCAACGCCGAACTCGACAAGATCGGCAGCCCGTTCGGTATGAAGCTCGGTAGCGAATGATCCTAGTCCACTCCGCAGTGCTGGTTCTTTGGCAACCGCCGGAGTGCTCCATCTTTCAAAGGGGCATCGCTCCCGCAGTTCTTCTTCACAACACGCAGTGATTGCCACGAGTATAGACATTTGTGGCCTCGATGAGGCGCTCGAGTTTGGACATTTCCAGAGCAACTCCGTAGGAGTTGCCTGTCTATAGATTGAGGCGCGTGGTCGGTCCGAACTCCGTAGGAGTTACCTTGGCATCGGGTGACTCCTACGGAGTCAAGGCCCCACATATGCGCTCATCTATAGACATGTCACTCCTACGGAGTGAGCAGGCCCTTGAAGGGGTAGACAACGTTTCTAACCCAGGGGCTCCATGCCGTCGCCCGCTACGCGGGCTTCTCAGCAGTCGCCAGCCAATGAGAGTCAGACCCACCCGCGCCGGTGGAAAATATCAAGCATAAAATGATACCTATGGCATAACACCGTGCTTTCGCAATGGTTTGCGAGGGAGCACGAACAATCAGCCGGGCTGCGCAAACAGCATGTCAGGCTGCTTAAACAGCATGTCGGGGTGCGCAGACAGCATGTCAGAGTGCGTAGACAGCATGTCAGAGTGCGCAGAGAGCATGTCGATGTGCGCAGAGAGCATGTCAAAGTGCACAGACAGCATGTCAGGGTGCACAGACAGCAATGTCAACCTGTACAGACAGCATGACAGTGCGCAGACAGCATGTCAGAGTGCGCAAAGAGCATGTCAAAGTGCACAGAGAGCATGTCAGGGTGCACAGACAGCAATGTCAGGCTGTGCAGGCAGCATGCCAGTGCGCGGACAGCATGTCAGAGCGCGCAGAGACCATGACAGAGTGTGCAGACAGCATGTCAGAGTGCGCAGAAAGCATGTCAAAGTGCACAGACAGCATGACAGTGCACAGACAGCATGTCAGAGCGCGCAGAGAGCATGAAAGGAGTGCCCAGATAGTATCCCAGGTTATGCAAAGCGCATGTCAGAGTCCGCAGATAGCATGTCAAAGTGCACAGACAGCATGTCAGACTGCGCAGACAGCATGTCATAGTGCGCAGACAGCATGTCAGGCTGCGCAGACAGCGTGTCAGAGTGCGCAGACAGCAGATCAAAGTGTTCAGACTACATGTCCGGCTACGCAGATAGCATGTCAGCGTGCGCAGACAGCCAGAAGGCTATGTCTATAGACGAAAACCGCGTTCGCCCTCCGCCGGGGCTGGCGGAGGGTAAACCAGCCCGTCGAAGCTCCTGTCATCGTCGCGCGCCCATCTCCCTCGAACTTTCTTGTCGCTCCACCAACGTCCAACCGACTATAATCAAACCGATGGCAAGAGGCTGGGAAAGCAAGTCTGTCGAAGACCAGATTGGTGAAGCAGAAGCCAAGAAAGATGTGCGGCGCAAGCGACGGCTCACACCTGAAGAGACCGAACACCTGCAACGCAAGGAAGCACTGATGCAGGAACGCTCACGAATCCTCCGAGAGATGGAGAGGGCTTACATGAGGCGACATCTAGTGATGCTCGAGCGCGGGCTTGCGCATATCGACGCTGAGCTGGCGAAGCTGGAACTGGAGAATTCTCCTTGAAGAGTGCGTCGTCCTCTCACACAATCTTCCGCGCGAATCCGTCAAATCCGTGTCATCCGCGGTCTATGAGTCACGGTGCAGAATAGACCACGGATGACGCGGATTTGACTGGTTGACACGGATAGGTTGTCCGATCCAGGAAGTCTAATAACCATGAAAATCAAACTTGCTCCGATCGTTCTGCTGCTGCTGGCTGTTGTTAGCGGACAAGCGCAACAGAAACCGAGTCTCCCTCAAATCGATCGCATTCGATTGGCAGAAGCATTCGGCCTCGGCGACGCTATCGGGAACCGCGTGTGGAAGGATTGGGACAAGGCCCCGTTCGCGGTCCTTCTGGTGACGCCCGAATACGAATTCCTGATCCGTCATCCGAAACCGAGCGAGGACTTTACTCTCATCGGCCACGACGCTCTCCTGAAGAGCGATGTCTATTTCCGCAAAGCGACTCTCCAAACAAGTTTCCAGGCTACGTATCCAGCGGTGGGCGGCGTATCTACAATCGTGATTGGTCAGGCCGAGAACACCGCGTCAAAAACCTCGACGCCCTGGGTTGTCGTAGTGATGCACGAGCATTTCCATCAGCTCCAGGATTCACAACCGAGTTTCTTCGAGCAGGTCTCGGCGTTGAACCTCGCGCACGGCGATCAGAGCGGAATGTGGATGCTGAACTACAAGTTCCCTTATGACGGTTACGAGGTAAGGCAACAGTTCTTTGTGATGTCCAGATTGTTGGCCAATGCTCTCAAGTCAAAAGAGAGCGCGGACTTTTCGGCGAATCTGTCCGCTTATCTAACCGCGCGGCTGCAGCTCAAAGAGATGTTGAACGCGGATGACTACAAGTATCTTTCCTTCCAATTGTGGAAGGAAGGCATCGCCAGGTACACCGAGTATCACGTCGCTAAGCTGGCGGCGACCGATTACAAGCCGACCAAAGAGTTCTCGGCGCTAAAGGACTTCAGTTCATTCAAGACCGTAGCCGATCAGGTTATGAATCGAACCTTGAATGAGCTTTCGACGCTCGAGCTCGAGAAATCGAAACGTGTTTCGTTCTACGCGATGGGCGCGGGCGAGGGTCTGTCGCTTGACAGGATTAATCCCCAGTGGCGAGCGCGCTATCTGATCGACAAGTTTTCATTGGACACATATTTCAAATGACATGTACGGGCGGCCCTCCGTGGCCGCCCCTCTCTGGCGTTACGTCTTGACTTCCAACGAGGGGCGGCCACGGAGGGCCGCCCCTACATGTCTTGTTGCTTGGCGTTACGTCTTGACCTCCAACGAGGGGCGGCCACGGAGGGCCGCCCCTACATGTCTTGTTGCTTGACCTTACATCTTGACCTCCAACGAGGGGCGGCCACGGAGGGCCGCCCCTACATGTCTTGTTGCTTGGCGTTACGTCTTGACCTCCAACGAGGGGCGGCCACGGAGGGCCGCCCCTACATGTCTTGTTGCTTGGCGTTACGTCTTGACTTCCAACTAGGGGCGGCCACGGAGGGCCGCCCCTACATGTTTTCTTCCTTGCTCGACGTCGGCCACTCTTTTATCATCCGATAAGTTCCGCTGCATCCAACGTAGCGATCGAGGCGTAAATTAGTGCCCACCGATGATTAGCTGAGTCGAGTTCACAATGGAAACTTTCCTGCGCGATCTTTCTAACGGCGTTCGTGCGCTGCTCAAGGCGCCGGGCTTTACCGCGGTTGCGATCTTATCGCTTGCCATCGGCATCGGCGCGAATAGCGCGATCTTCAGCGTGACCAACGCGCTCCTCCTGCGCCCGCTGCCCTACAAGGACGCCGATCGACTGGTGATCCTGTGGAGTCGCTCGCCAGGATTAAACGTCCCGCAGGACTGGTTCTCGCCCGGCCAGTACCTCGATATCAAAAATGAGAACAGTGTGTTTGATGAGACGTGCATCTCGATCGGCGGAAGCTTCAACATAACCGGTATCGCCGGCCAGGCGGCGCCCGAACACATCGACGGCGCGCGCGTCTCTTCTTCGTTCTTCTCACTGCTGGGCGCCACTGCTATGGCCGGACGCGTATTCCTGCCGGAAGAAGATCAGCCCGGTAAGCCTCCCGTCGTAATCTTGAGCAATGGGTTTTGGCAAAGTCACTTTGGCGCCGATAAGGAGATCATTGGAAGAACGCTCACACTTAACGGAAACCAATTCACCATCGTTGGGGTGATGCCGGCAGGGTTCTCGCTGAACAAAGAAGTGATGCCGGCGGTCAACGGCATTCAGAACGCCGAGGTTCTCGTGCCGCTTCCGTTAAGCGATAACGCTCGCGCGAATCGCGGGAATGAAGATTTCAATATTTTCGCGCGCCTGAAACCCGCGGTGTCTGTTCGAGAAGCCCAGAGCGAAATGGACGTAATCGCCGAACGAATGAAGCAGCAGTATCCGGCCAACTATCCACCGAACGGCGGTCTGACTATCAGCGTCGTGCCGTTGCTCGAACAAGTCGTCGGCGACGTTAGTCTGGCGCTCAAGGTGCTGTTTGGTGCGGTGGGTTTTGTGCTGTTGATCGCATGCGCGAATGTTGCGAACCTTCTGATCTCGCGAGCTTCCGTCAGGCAGAAGGAAATAGCGATCCGCGCGGCGCTGGGCGCGACTCGGCTTCGTCTGATCAGGCAACTGCTCACCGAGAGTTTGCTTCTGGCGCTTGTTGGGGGGCTTGCGGGAGTTGCCATCGCATCTCTCACGGTGAAAGCCTTGCGGGTCCTTGGCCAGGACAGCATTCCGCGGTTGAGCGAAGTTCGCGTAGACGGAAGGGTGATCGCGTTTACATTCGCCGTCGCCGCGCTCACCGGTATTATTTTTGGCCTGGCGCCCGCGCTTCGAGGCTCCCGTGTCGACTTGAGCGAAGCGCTCAAGGAAGGCGGCCGCAGTTCGGGCGGCGGCGCCTCCAGCCGCGCGAGCAATCGGACTCGCAAGACCCTCGTCGTCTCCGAGGTTGCGCTGTCGCTTGTTCTCCTGATCGGCGCAAGCCTTCTGGTGCGGAGCTATCGACACATAGGAAAGTCACATCCGGGCTTCGACCCTCACAACGTGCTTTCTTTCCGAATCGCATTGCCTGCTGCAAAGTACCCGAATCCGGATTCGATCGTGTCCTTCTTTCGAGGCGCGAATGAAAAACTGAACGGCCTACCCGGTATCGAATCCGCGGCAATGACTTATTCATTACCGATGAGTACGGTCGCGCTCGCGTGGGAACCAATCGTGGTCGAAGGTTATGTTCCAAGGGATTCTCAGCCCTCGATCATATCCAACGTGCGGATCGTCAGCCCGGATTACTTCCGAACCATGCGGCTTCGCCTGATGAACGGAAGGCTTTTTGATGAACACGATACCAAGGGCGGACGGGAGACAGTGATCGTGGATGAAGCGGTTGCCGAGCGCTTCTGGCCGGGTGAGGATCCGATCGGCAAGCGGCTTCAGCGCGCAAGCTCGGATTCGTGGCGCACGGTCGTCGGAGTAGTCAGCGACGCCAGGCAATATAGCGCCGAAAAGGAACCGCCGATAACCGTCTACTTTCCGTTCGAGCAATACGTCGCGCGAAACATGTTTATGGTGATCCGTACTACCGCCGATCCTGCGGCGATGGTTACGGCGATCACCGCCGAGATTCAAACTCTCGACGCGGATATGCCGGTGTTTGACGTCAACACCATGGATCAGAGGCTTTACGATTCTCTGTCGTCGAGGCGGTTTGCGATGTTACTACTCACCGCATTCGCCCTGATCGCGCTCGCGCTGGGCGGAGTCGGCATTTACGGAGTGATTGCATACTCGGTGAATCAACGGACTCATGAAATGGGTATTCGACTCGCGCTTGGCGCTCAGCCGGGCAGCATTTTGGGGATGGTGGTTCGTCAGGCGTTAGCGCTCACCGCGGCAGGCATCGCGATCGGGTTGGTATCGGCATTTGCGTTGACGCGCGTGATGTCGAGCCTTCTCTATGGGATCAATGCTACCGATGCTTTCACGTTTATCACAACGCCCCTTGTGCTTGGCACTATCGCCATCATCGCCAGTTACGTTCCGGCACGCCGCGCCTCCCGGCTCGACCCGATGATCGCGCTGCGATATGAGTAGATGACGCTTGGTATAGAGGCTGAAGTCGAAGCTGGCGTGTGGCGTCATAAGCTTTCGCTCGCTCACAATCGCGTTGCCCCTCCGCGTCCTCAGCGTCCTCTGCGGTTCATCTTCACGACTATGCAAGAGAAACCGCAGAGGACGCCGGGGACGCAGAGGACTGCCTTCGCGGCAACACAGTTATTCACCGCACCGATGAAACACTTTTCGCTGCAAGTTCCGAGACCTGATGCTATGATCACATAAGCGAGGCGGTACGACGCATGAGCCGGTTGATGTTTGTTTACCTCTCGGGCACCGAGAAGGGCAAAACCAGAATCTTCACGCAGGACCATGTGACATTGGGCGCTTCGGACGGCTGTGACTTGAAGCTGGTGCCCGAGGAAGGCGGCTCCCTGCCCGACGGTGTGCTTGCCGATATCTACGACGATGGAGGCGCGTTTCATTTCGTTCAGCGCCTCGATCAGACCGAATTCCCAATCACCATCAACGGCGAACCGACTGGGGTCGACAAAACCGGCGCCGGCCACAGCTTGCGCGACGGAGACACCGTTCACTTTGGGCATGGGCTTTCGGGCGCGAGCGTCTTATTCCAGGTGATGCCTGAAAACTTTTCAGCAGCACATCCGGTTCGCCGCAACGTAGCTCAGTTCGATCAGGTTTCCGGCCAGCCCGTCCATCCGCTGACGGCGACTCTTTTTGTAAAGGAGCTCACAACAAGCTTGTGGGCCGAAATCCCCCGCAAGGCAAAGCTCGCGACTCTGGCAGTCGTATCTCTCGTGTCGCTGCTTTTTATCGGAGTGCTCGCGTTCAGCCTGGTTACCTTAATTGGCAATGCTAATAAGACTGATCTGCTCGCCAAACAGTTCTCCGATGATCAGGAACGGAGCTTACAGTACAAGGACCTGATTCTTAAGCAACAACAAGAGATCGAGCGGCTTCGTCACGACAGCGACCAGATGCAGCGCTTTACTCAGAAGATAGCCGAACAGTACAGCTCCGGCGTTTGCCTCATTGTAGGCAGCTATACATTCGTCGAGCGCGGCAGCGGGCGGGTGCTTCGATACGAAACGGCCGACCGTATGAGCGATATGCCAGTCGACAAGAGCGGCAACCTTCAAGCTTCAGTAGACGGAGCGGGACCGCCGGTCCAGATCGATTACACCGGCAGCGGATTCATCGTCGAGAAAGGCGTTATCGCTACCAACAAGCATGTGGTCCAGCCGTGGGCAACGGACCAGATGGCCCAGATCATACTGCATCAGGGCGGCGGGCTGACGCCAAAACTCGACGCGCTGCAGGCCTTCTTTCCTTCACGGCAAATGCCCTTCGACTTGAAGGTCGCGTCGACGTCGCCGCGATTCGACGTCGCGCTATGCAGGTTCGAGCAGGGCGAAGCGGCATTGCCGGTTTTCCCGCTCAGTAATGACGATCTCAACTCAATAATCGGCGAGCCGGTTGTCCTGCTTGGATATCCTACCGGCGTGGACGGCTTACTGCAGAGGATTGATGAAACCGAGCGCCGCGAGATCCTGAAGACGCGCGGCTCGTCGGCCGTTGACGTCGCGATGGGTCTTGCTTCACGAGGATTGATCAGGCCTTTGACGACTACCGGCACCGTCAGCGATGCGCTGCCTGGACGAATCGTGCACAGCGCTCAGACAACCGAAGGCGGATCCGGCAGCCCGATGTTCGATCGAGACGGTCATGTGATCGCGATCAACTCGGCGATACTGGCAACCACGGATGGGAACCAGAGCTTTGGCGGCTCAAACTTCGGAGTGCCAATCAAGGCTGCTGCTGAATTGCTGCAGTTGTTGGATAAGGAACCACCCAAGGGCCAGTGACAGCCTTCTACGCGCGGCGGCCGCGACCTGCGATCTCGACTCCATCAAAACGAAGCAGCTCATCTTCCTTCGTCGGCGGAGGGACCACCTCGAACACAACATTGTCGAATTTTCCATGTCCGCGATAGAAAGACGACTTGTATCCTCGCTTGTTTGTGAACTCGATCAACTGCACTCCCCATTTTCCAAGCGCCGCGTTCTCCGGGATAGGTATGATGACATCAAAGTTTGTTTGCGAAAGATTCTGGTCCGGCGCTAGCGAAGTCTCACCGACCGCCAGCTTGAGCTTGTTCGAACTGGCAGTGCTGAATTGATAACACTGAATGAATATCTTGCGGATCCCGTTGGGATCGTAGGCCGCAACTCTTAGCACCAGTTCGTCACCGGCTACTACTCGAACGTCCGCGCCCCCGTTTATCCCTACACTAACCGACATAGAGAGTTACCTTTCTAAGTTCAAAGTTGTGTGAGGATTAGTCGAACTTTTGGAGCGGGCTTTTTGCGATTCTTATTGTCTTGCTTTACGGCGAGGATGATAACCGCCGTCGCGAAGGCAGTCAAGAGTCTGGAGCCAGAGGTCAGAAGTCAGAGGTCAGAAGTCAGAAGTCAGAGGTCAGAAGTCAGAGGTCAGAGGGCAGAAGTCGGAGGTCAGAAGTCAGAGGTCAGAAGTCAGAGGTCAGAGGTCAGAGGTCAGAAGTCAGAGGTCAGAGGGCAGAAGTCGGAGGTCAGAAGTCAGAAGTCAGAGGTCAGAGGTCGGAGGTCAGAAGTCAGAGGTCGGAAATCAGGGGTCAGAAGTCAGAGGTCAGAATGCGGAGGTCAGAAGTCAGAGCCGCGAAATTAAGAATGGCGCTGGATCATTGATCATGCCGCCGAGCATCCGGCCCACCTCTGCGCAAGCGCAGGTCAGGTCCTGATGCTCCTCAGTCGTGATATAGCGACAGTCTCTCGCGAAGTCGAGAGATGAATCAGTTTCACTGTTCTCGCCGTCGCAATCGGTAAGCTTGCTGACGAAATGCGCTTCATAACGTCGTTTGGCCCAGCCTTCGCGCAGGTTCAAACACACCGACCTTGAAGATCGACGGATTTGACCTGTTAAGGCAAATCTCTCTTCGGGTGGAAATCTCTTACTGACTTCAAAGATACGCATCGCCAATGTATATGCTTTCTTGTAGACCTCCAAGTCCTTGGCCGAGTTCAGTCGCATAGCTCAGACCCCCTGATTTCTGACCTCTTTAACTCTTACCTCTCTACCTCTGACCTCTGACTTCTGACCTCTGACCTCTTACTTCTGACCTCTGACTTCTGACCTCTGACCTCTGGCCTCTGACTTCTGACTTCTACTTCTGACCAAACGGGCGCTCCTTGCCTTCCAATGCTTCCTTGTAGGCTCCGTTCGGAATGTCGGAGCCCATCGCGATCGCCTTTTCGTATTGGAGTATTGCGTCCGCGCGGAATTCCTGAAAATCATAGATCCGCCCGAGAAACACGTAGCTCCACTGAATCAACCAGCGTTCGTTCTCCTTCGAAGCATTGTCGATCGCCTTATGGTAAAGCTTGATTGCTCGCTCCAACCGGTCGTGCTGTGCCTGAATCTTGTCATTCTCGTCAGCTTTGGGATCAAGCTCGACCGCCGCGGAGACTTGCGTCGTGACCTGGGCCATCCCGTAAAGCGCTCTCGCGTTGTCCGGCTCGATGGCAAGAACTTCATCCAGGAGCGAACGCGCTTCCGCAAATCGCTTCTCGCGAATCAGGTTGTCTGACGTCAGAATCTTTGACGCCATTGCGCCGATTACCGCCGCGGCGGCAGCGCCTTCACCGCCAGCAGTCCTGGGCGCTTTCGAACGATTGGCCGATATCCGCGCGATCAACGATTCAAACTCCCTGGGCCGCGCGGCTTCGCGGTCGAACTTCGCAGTCGCGACCATTTGGTCAAAGAAGTCCTCAATACCTATTCCAACTTTCTCGAGCGCCATCAGCGATTCATAAAAGTGAAAGCTCAAGACGGCCCCTCGCAGGTAAGCCTGCGCAAGATCGTACGTGGCTTCATCCTCAGTGTAGTTCCCTCGCGCCTCGATCGCGCGGAGACGATGCAGCCGAATCTCGGTCGCTTGCGCCAGGGATTCGCGAACTATCAAGTAGACGCTGTTGCTGTACTGTTTGGTCGCCGCAGGCGCTGAAGCTACAAGTTTGAGAATCGGATCTTTGTACTCGAGCGATTGCCTTAAGTGCCGCTCGACCATCGGGTCAATTACAAACCTGATCATCGCCTGGCGAACGGCGTCCGTCGCGGCCGCGCGCGAGGGTCCGACGATCACGATATAATCATCACCGACTCTTCGCGATAACAAATCCTCTTTTTGATTCAGGATGTCGCCTCGCACCGTCGAAGTGTCCATCGCCGCCAGAGGCTCCGGAATAACAAACACCTGCCTCGATCGGTTGCGAGCATACACCGTCGATTTTTGTGACTTGGCATCCAGGGTTGGCGACCTCACTACGAGCGGCCGCATGCTGATTACTGTCTCGGGCGCAGCATGAAAGTAGCCGAGCACTTCGTAGATTAATTCGCCGACAGGGGTTCGATACGCCGCCGCATAGGCTGACCCGATCCCGAGGTATTTGGGAATGAGCTCTCTTATGCCGCTCTTCACGTAGAACTCGCGCACCAGCGGAACAAAATCAAGCAGGGGCTGAAGGTCTTCAGGGATCGCTCTATTGCTTGATTGGCTGGCGGAATGTTCGCCCTGCTCGATCGCTTGATAAACGGTGAACGCCGGCGGAGGCGTCATCATCAAGCTCAGCGCCGCGTAGCGCGCGGCATCCGCGGCCTCATCGACGCCCGCTCGCCTGTGCGCCTTGTAGTACGCCGCCAGTTTCTCCTTAACCTGCGGATCGAGTCTTGCGAGATCCTTTCTCAACTCCGCACGCGCCGGCGAAAGCGGTTGCGCGCCGGTCTCGTAGTCAAACCCTGCCGCGTTGAGCGCTGCCATCACTACAAAAGTCCTGACATCCGGATCAATCTTGACATTGACTTCCGACGGCGTGATGAACCCCGCGCGAGCCTGCGGCCGATTCTGTACAGGCCTGGTTGCATCGGAAACAGGTTGCTGCGCCGGCGCCGAGGCTTCCAGACAGCCGAGTAATAGAAACGTACAACATGCTTTTAGCATAAGAGTAAAGATAGCCGCGTCGAGAAACAGCGGTCAAGAACACCGCCACTCTCGACAACACTCAAACGCCTCCAAATGAAGTTGATACATTGAACCATCAATCTGATGAACGAATCTGTTGGTGAAAACGGCATAGTAATTGCGACTTGAGTAGTAACGGACGTCAAAAACAGAACAGAGGAGGGATTATGAGGTACACAAATACAAACGACGAGCGGGAATCATACAGCAAGCGTTCGCGTAACTCTTTTTCGAGCGGCCAGGGCAATGCGGCGAAACGGCTATTTCTTTTGATGATCATCTTGATGTGCCTGGCGTTTGCTGGAGCTCAATCCGCGCCGACCGTACAGGCCAGCGCAGCACAGTGCCCATTATCTTGTGGGCCTCCGGAATTTGATCCGGTTACCGGCGAATGCTTTATGACGTGTTGTCCTGCGGACCCTGCGGCGAAGTGTGCCTGCGAACGACAACTCTGCAAGTAAAGCGTACCGTCTGCAACGGACTGGGCTTCGCTCGATAGCTTAGGCTTGAAGGGCAGCATCAAGAAAAGCAGCGTCAACTTGAAGCATCTCACGATGACAAGCGCAGAGAGCAACTGACCGTGCAAATCCAGTCAATCCGCGTCATCCGCGATCTATTCTGCACCGATGACTCATAGACCACGGATGACGCAGATTTGACGGATCAGATTGGCTTCAGTAGTACAGCTAACAAAATGTCTTGCTTTTCTTGATGCGTGCCCCTGCGGCGATTCCTACCTGCGGCGCGTGAGCGCGGGGAGCCGAATCCAATCGTCCCCCCGCCTTCGACCAAACGTTCCAACTCGCCGAGAGGTCAGAGCTTTTCTGAAACCGACTTCGCTTGCATGAACAGTGACAGGTAATCGCGGCCTCCTGCCTTCGAGTCAGTTCCCGACATATTGAAACCGCCAAACGGATGCACGTCGACGAAGGCGCCGGTGCACTTGCGATTCAAATAGAGATTGCCGACGTGAAAATCCGAGCGAGCCTTCTCGAGGCGCCGGCGTTCACGGCTATAGACTGCACCTGTCAGACCGAACTGTGTATTGTTCGCAATCTCGAGAGCCGAATCAAAATCGCTCGCCCGAAATGCCGCGAGCACTGGACCAAAGATCTCTTCCTGAGATATCCGCGCCATCGCATCGACTCCCCCGATCACCGTAGGCTTGATGAAGAACCCGCGCTGATCGTCATTGAGCGGACCTCCACCAGCCATCACGTTGCCCTCGCCTTTCCCGATCTCGATATAGTTAAGGATCGAGCCATACGCGCTCTTGCTGGACACCGGGCCCATCCAATTGTCCTGCTCTTTGGTTGGGCCTACTTTGATTTTGCTCGCGCGATCGGCGACCCGACCGACCAGTTCATCGTACACCTGATCGACTACCACGACTCGCGAACACGCCGAACACTTCTGGCCTGAGAAACCAAACGCCGAAGTCACCACGCCGTCAACCGCCGCATCCATATCGGCAGTCTCATCGACGACTATGGTGTCTTTGCCGCCCATCTCCGCGACGACTCGTTTGATCCACAACTGTCCTTCGGCGGTCTTTGCGGCAAGCTCATTGATGTGCAGGCCGACCTCTTTCGATCCGGTGAACGCAATGAAGCGCGTGCGCGGATTGCCCACCAGATAATCGCCGATCTTGCCGCCGCTGCCGGGAACGAAGTTCAGCACTCCGGGCGGCAGCGAAGCTTCCTCGCAAAGCTCGACGAACCTGGCTGCAACGATGGCGCTATCGCTCGAAGGCTTGAGCACGACGGTATTCCCGGTTACAACAGAAGCCAGAACCATCCCAACCGTAATCGCGAGCGGAAAGTTCCACGGTGGAATCACGATGCCCACGCCGAGCGGAATGTAATACATCTCATTCTGTTCGCCGGCCATCGCCGTCAGAGGATGTTCGCGGCTATAGCGAATCATCTCCCGCGCGTAGAAATCCGCGAAGTCGATTGCCTCCGCGACGTCGCCATCGGCTTCCGCCCAGGACTTTCCAACCTCCAGCACCATCAACGCGGAAAACTCAGTCTTGTGTTTTCGGAGCAGCGCGGCGATCTTGAGCAGGTAACGCGCGCGCACCTCGGGATCGACGCGCTTCCAGTCCTGGAAGGCGGTAGTCGCAGCTTCGACCGCTTTGTCGGCCAGCTCGACGTTGGCTTTATGCACCAGGCCTATTACCTCATCGTAGTTCGAGGGGTTCACCGACGCGAGCATATCGCCTGTCTTATAGCGTTTGCCGCCGATGACAATAGGGTATTCGCGTCCGAATTGGGCTTCTACGTTCGCGATGGCCTCGCGCATCTGCGCTGCGTTGTGTTCGTTTGAGAAATCAACAAATGGTTCGTTCTGAAATGGGGGAAGCATGCGTTCAGTTCCTTTCTTATTTGAGCTTCAAGAGACGCACCTAACGTTAGCAACCACATTCGACGGTGGTCAACTGAATCGAAAGCGGGTGAGTGTTTGTGCGCTCACTCCTCCGCGTCCTCTGCGTCCTCTGCGGTTTGATTTCCACCTGATTAGGAAAACCGCAGAGGGCGCAGGGGACGCGGAGGACTGCCTGCCGGGTTGTGTTTGTTGTGGCGCTGCACGGTCGATTGTTACACTGCTGATCAGTGATTGAAACAACGGGAGGATTCAGATTGTCGAGCTTTGTAAACGGCATCAGGGGTTACGCAATCATTCTCCTGCTCACGGTGTTTCTGTCGGGCGCCGGTATTGCGCGCCCAGTCTCAGCAAAAGAAAATGCGCTCGGCTCTCCGCGCGCTGCTTTGCTGACACCGAGGGAACGTGCAGACGTCTTTGATGACGTTTGGGAAATCGTCAATGAGAAGTATTACGATCCCGCTTTCAACGGTGTGAACTGGCGAGCCGTTCGCGAACGCTACCGGCCGCAGATCGACCAGGTTGACGGCGATCAGGAGTTCTACGGTGTGCTCAAGCGTATGGTAGGCGAGCTGCACGATGCGCACACCCGCTTCAGCACGCCCGAAGAGCGGCGTGAGCGAGAGCGCTTGCAGGCGGTCAGCGCAGGATTTGCGATTTTCGAGGTCGAGGGCAAGCCGGTCGTCGTCTGGGTGGAACCGAATTCCGACGCCGCGCGCGCCGGTGTAGAAGAAGGAATGATCGCTCTGACGATCGACGGCAAGCCCATCGCCGAAAAGCTCGCCGAAGCGCGAGCTCGCGTTGCCGGCTCGTCCACGGACCGGGCCGTGCGGCTGCGCATTTACAGAATGCTCATCGAAGGCGAGCCCGGCACAAGTCTTCGATTGACGCTTGCTCGCGCGGATGGCTCTACCGTTGACGCCTTAGTCACTCGACGCGTGGTTCCCGATGCACCGGTCGTCACTTCGCGCCGGCTGCCTTCGGGCGCAGGCTACATCAAGCTGACGCTTTGGAAATCTCCGATAAGAAGAGATTTCAAGAAAGCGCTGAGACAGTTGGCTGATGCTCCAGGCATTGTGATCGACCTTCGCGGCAACCCGGGCGGCGAGGCCGAAGAGGTCGAGAAGATCGCAACCTACTTTTTCAACTCGCATGTCTCGCTCGGCAAGTTTTTCTCGCGTTCGGGCAAGGCAATTTACCTGCGAACAGGCGACGACGAAGAAGTCTACAAGGGACGCGTAGTGATTCTCGTCAATGAAGGCTCCGGAAGCGGCTCCGAGTTGTTCGCGGGGGTGATGCAGGAGAGCAAACGCGCGACTATCGTTGGTCGCAGGAGCTGCGGATGCGTTCTTGGTATCTCGAAGTACAGAAAACTGAAAGGCGGCGGTGAGCTTGCGGTTAGTGAGTATGGATACCAAACTCCGCAAGGAAAAACCTTTGAAGGAACCGGCGTTGTCCCAAACAGCCCGGTCGAGCTGACGATCAGCGATCTGCGGCAACATCGCGACGCGGCACTTGAAGAAGCAGAACGTGTGCTGAAGACGAAAGGCGAAACCAGGACGCTTTCCGGATCGAATCCTCGTTCGTCCCGCGCATCGCAAGCCTATCTCGGGTAGTGTCCTAAAGTTGTATTGGTATTCACAGACCCATGACAACGACCTCAGGCGGAGTGACGAACTTATTTGGAGTGCGGCGCGGTCTGTGCATACGCGCCGCTTTGGCTCTTGGTGGCGATTCAAAGCAGCCAAAGCGGCGCGTATGCACAGACCGCGCCGCACTCCAAAAAACGTCGCGCCGGTTTCCTCGTCGGCCAACACAACTTTAGGACACCACCCTATCTTGGTGATTGTGCGCGTGCCAGCCTGGCCTTCGGCAAGCTCACAAGGTTCGCTATCAACCGATAAGCCCCCGGCACTCCCTTGGGTAATTGCCTGAACCACGCGTACGCGGTGTAGACGTAAAGGCCTTTGCCGTATTCGGCGATCACTTCCCCGCCCTTCAAGTCGGGCTCGCCTGGGTCGTGACAAGCCAGCAACGGTTTGAAGTGCGAATCCCAGTCGCTTAGAAAATAAGCCCCGCGCTCCTGAACCCATCCGTCGAAGTCGCGTTGCGTGATCTTGTTTGGAAAGTTGAAACGTGGATGATCCGGCTCGAGAATAGTCACCTTGGCGTTCTCATCGGTCACGCGAAAAGGTCTCGCCTCTGGTCTAGGAAACGTCGGGAAGTCGCCGTTAATAAACTGCTGTTGAGTGTAGGCGAGAATAACAAGCTTTCTGCGCGAGTAGTCGAGCAACTGCGAGTTGTATTGCGTCAGTTCCGGTTTCGAGCTCGAAGCGGAGCCGACAATAATGACATCAAACTGAGAGAGATCCCCGCCGATGTCAGTCACCGGAAGCGCTTTGGGATCGAGCCCGCCGCTCTTCATCGACTGCATCAACGAATCGCTATCGCCGCCGACGTATCCCACTCGCGGCTTCGTTGCCGACTTCGTGAGCGCCCCGGTGATATCAGCTTCGCTCAAGTACATCAGTCGCGGTTCGCGATCCTGTTGCCGTCCTCTCTGTGCGGGCTGGCGTGAGTTCTCTACTTGTTCGCGGCCGATTCTGTACGGCGCAAAGCCACCCGTCTCGAAGTTGCCTCTGCTGTATTGCACGATGTAGGCGCCGCCTCGATTCACGTAATCCATCAACCTTGCGTTGTTCGCAATTACGTCCGGCCTCACCTCGTAGACGCGCACGCCGGCCACGATGGTGTCATAAACGCTCAAGTCCCCCGACGCGAGTTCCTTCGAGTCGATGGTCTTCACATCGACGCCGATTCGCTTGAGCGCCGCTCCAAAGTCGTCACCCGAGCCTTCGATGTAACCGACCTTCAAGCCTGGAGCTACCTTGACGTCGATCACTTCGCCTTCAGTTTTTGCCTCGTGATAGATGAACCGCGGTTCGATATGGGGATACGACACGATTTGATAACCGCTGAGGTACTGCCTGCCATCGATGTTCGCGATCGCCGAGATCGGCTGCCGTGTTTCGGCGCTTCCGCCGGGCGCCTTCACCATAAATGAGAACGACGCGCGTTCGCCTTCATGCTTAAGCTCGAAGTTCGCCGACGCCGGCGTCGATTGCCAGTCGTTTGGCTTTTGAAGCGACACCGAACCCCGAACGCCGCCTTTCTGGTTGTTGGTCACAGAGACGCTGACTTCGCGCTCGACGGCAGGAGCAGATTTCGGGTAGACGAGTATCTCAGGCGAAAGGTTTACCGACACGGCGGGAGCAGCTTTTAGCTCGTGACGAATCTCACCAAGCGCTCGGTCGGCATATCTATACTGAGACTCCTGAGTAGCCTTCACGTTCGCGCCGTCTATATCAAAGTCCACAACTGCGTTCAACGGAGCGGTGGACATTGGTTCGATTCCGCTCGCGCCCTTAGCGGGTTTGTCTATGGTGAACATATCCCGCCTCGGTGCGCTGGCGAGCCAGTAAGGCTGTGTAGGTTCGACTTGAGGCCCGACCGTGACGGTGTATTCAGCCTGCAGAACGAGCCTGCCGTCAACTTCAGAAGTCTTTTCCGATTTCTTATTCACTGTCCAACCGGCCGTTGCGGTCAAACCGAACCCTGAAAGCCTCGCCGGCGCGTTTGCGTACGCATTGAGCGTCACGGTGAAGGTCTGGCCCGCGGTGACGACTTCATCATCCGTTAGGCAATCGACAACCACGCCTGCTGATTTCGCGAGCGCGTCTTCGAAGTCGGCTTCTTTTTGCGCGAGGAGCAAATCAGTCTCAGCCCGCTCCGCTTCTGTCATGCTCATCACGGCGCTCGCTTTAAGCTTCTCGCGGACAGACCTGAGTTTCTGAAGCCCGCTCGCGATGGCGGGAGCTACAAGGTTCGGTTGAAGCGGGTTGTACTTGTTTCTGGCTTCGGCCGCTGCTGACTGAACATTACTAAGCTCGGCTCGTAACGACTCTGTAGCTTTACCTGCATACGCGGCGATTCCCGAAATTGAAGTGTCGATGTCTTCAAAAATATCTCTCTCATTTTTGATCGGCCCTAGTTTTGAGTCGATCAATCGAAGGCGCGAGAACCGTGGGCCGCGCGCTTCGATGGTCCCCTGGTCCTGCGAGCGATGCTGGCTGCGCCCGCGCGCAGCGATCTCGTAGTAGCTGCAGCCAAGCAGCGGATCGAACTCGCCGGTGTTGAGCGACACAGTCGAAAGCGAGGGCAGGAACTCGCGCGGACTCGCCGCTCCGTCAAAGGAACGAACGTACAGCTTCCTGGCTTGCCAAACTCTCAAACCCTCGCTGATCTGTTCGGGAAACCGCGACGGGTCGGCGGCCGCCCTATAAGCCTCTTGCGTCAATAACCCCGAAGCCTGATGATGGCCGTGCCCGTCATTGGGAGTACCGCTCCATGCCGAGACGATCACAAGCGGGCGGAACGTGCGAATGACTCGCACCATATCCGCAAGCACCGCCTCGCGATCCCATTTCGCCAGAGTCTCCGCGCGCGATTTACTGAACCCGAAGTCGAACGCTCGCGAAAAGAACTGCTGCGCTCCATCCAGTCTTCGAGCCGCCAGTAGCTCCTCGGTTCGCATCACCCCCAGCGCTTCGTAGAGCTCGGGCCCGATCAAGTTCTGACCGCCGTCTCCTCTTGTGAGCGAGAGATAAGCCGTCCTCGCTTGCCTGCCTCGAGCAAGGTATGCGAGCAGCCCGCTGTCCTCATCATCGGGATGAGCGCCGGTGTGAAGAACGCTTGCGACTACACCGAGCCGTTTGATCGCCTGGCCGAGGGCCATCGCGCCACGGTCTTCGGCGGGCCGGTTGTCCGCCAGCGATCGAACCGCCAGCGGCGCCGCAGGCCAAACAATGATTAGCAGCAGTACAAGCGCCGATGAGACCAGTCTCCGAGCTGAGTAAGGAATCACACTGTGCCTCCAATGATGAAGAAATTCCACTGACGTGAAGTCCGACAAACTTCAGTTTGTCGCCTCGAGTGCCTGTCTCGACAAACTGAAGTTTGTCGGACTGACGCAGCTAGATCGTAAGATAGGAAGACGAGAGAGGCAACAGGCTACGGCGTTGATAACGATCGTGAACGTCTGATCTGCAGAGCGGCGTCGATGATGCGTTCGGCGGCTTCGCGCTTCGACAGAAGCGGCAATTCAGTAACACCTTCAGTCGAGACGAGCGCGATGCGATTTGTGTCGACGTCGAATCCTGCGTCCGATGCCGAAACATCGTTCGCGACAATCAGGTCCGCGCGCTTTTCAGCAAGCTTCTTTTTCGCGTTTGCAATGACGTTCTCCGTTTCGGCGGCAAACCCGACAACGATGCGTGAGCCTTTGGCGTTAGTCACCGAAGCAAGGATGTCTTCAGTTCGTTCAAGGTCGAGCGTAATCGCTCTTCCATTCTTTTTCATCTTCTGATGACGAACATCCTTCGGTCGATAATCGGCCACCGCAGCCGCCATCACAATCATCGTCGACGCTTCCAGATTATCCTTTACCGCCTCGAACATCTCCGCCGCGGAACGAACGGAAATCGTGTGGATGCCCGCAGGCGGCGAGATCGAGACGGGTCCGGTTACGAGAGTAACGAAAGCCCCTCGCGCGAGCGCCGCTTCAGCGACCGCAAAACCCATCTTGCCCGATGACCGATTGCTCAAGAAACGAACCGGGTCTATCGCCTCTTGAGTTGGTCCGGCGGTGATCAGCAATCGTTCGCCGGACAATTCGCCGGACAATTCGCCGACGCTGGCATGAGATTCGGTCGTTACGTTTGGATCGCGTCCGAGCCCGATAAGCTCGCAGGCCCGCCGCACTATCGCCTCAGGTTCCGCCAGGCGTCCGGCCCCAACGGTCTTGCAAGCGAGGTAGCCCTCTTCGGGATCGACGAACTGAACACCGCGCTCGCGAAGCCGCCTGACGTTTTCCTGCGTAGCCGGATGAGCCCACATCTCAGAATTCATCGCCGGCGCCACAAGCACCGGGCACGTCGAGGAAATGTAGAGTGTAGAAAGGAAATCGTCGGCAATACCGTTGGCAAACTTGGCCAGCGTGTTAGCCGTGGCTGGCGCTACCAGCAGGAGGTCGCTCGACTGCGCGAGTTGTATATGCTTGATCTCCGGGTCATCAGTCGGCGCGAACATTTCAGTTATGACCGGGGACCCGGAAATAGCCTGGAAGGTAAGCGGCCCTACAAACTCGGTTGCATGCCGGGTCATCACTACCGTCACGGCGGCGCCGCGCTTCTGGAGCCCGCGCAGAACCTCGACTGACTTGTAGGCCGCGATACAACCGGTGACACCAAGCGCTATGCGCATGTTTTTCCTAATACTTCTCCCGGACCATGTACGGGCGTCCCTCCGTGGGCGCCCCTCTCATTCTTGTGTCCGCTTTGGACGAAGGAGGGCCGCCCCTGGGGGACGCCGGTACATTGTTTACTCTGCCTTGGCCGGCTTGACGATTCGTTGATACTGCACCAGGCCTCGCCGAACCTCTTCAATCGCGACGCGGGTCGTCTTCTTAGCCGGGCTAAAGATTCGCGGTTTCGCTCCTCGTTGAAGCTGCTTGCTGCGTTTTGCAGCAAGCAACACCAGGCGGTACTTGCTGTCGATCTCGGTCGTCCAGTTTCCTTCTTCGTCTGATTCAGACATGGAAAGATGCTCCTCCGAAAGTAGTTATTATCGATTCGATCCGATTCCTCTGCCGTTCCGGACGGCGGCGCTCCGCAATAATTATAGCCTCAAGTTGGGCAAGCGCGCGATCAAGATCGTCGTTCACCACGACGTAGTCGAACCGCTCGTAGAGCTGCACTTCAATTCCCGCGTTGCACAGCCTGCGCTCGACGTCGGCCGGCTCATTCAAGTTCCTCGCTCGAAGGCGAGCCTCGAGAATCTCGCGGGAAGGCGGCAATATGAAAATCGAAATGGCGCCAGGAATTCGCCGGCGCACCTGCTCGGCCCCCTGCACGTCGATATCGAGCATCACGTCAAGTCCCCCGGCCAGCATTTCTTCGATCAATCGCTCGTGACTGCCATAGAGATGGCCGTGGACTTCGGCGCATTCGAGGAACTCACGCCGCTCGCGCATCGATTCAAATTCGACTTCGCTAACGAAATAATAGTCGACCCCATGTTGCTCTGCGCCTCGAGGCTCACGAGTAGTGTAAGAGATCGAGAAGCTGAGATTATCAACTCGCTTCAAGAGCCGCTCGGCAAGCGAAGACTTGCCCGCACCGGACGGCGCCGACACGACTATCAAAGTGCCTCGCTCCATATTGCCCGGGTGACCGGGCGTCGCGGCCTCCGATTGGAAGCTTGCCGATTTCGGGTTCTCACTCGACATTCTGACCCTGTTCCCTGAGCTTCTCGACTTCGGTCTTGATTACAATCGCGGCATCGGCGATCGCCAGATCGTTGGACTTCGACAAAATGGTGTTTGCTTCGCGATTCATTTCCTGGAGGATGAAATCCAGGCGCTTGCCTGCCTCATCTGTGCTGCGAATCAAGTCGCGCAATTGAGTAATGTGGCTCTTGAGCCGAGCTATCTCCTCGCTGATGTCTGAGCGATCGGCCAACATCACCGCTTCCTGGGCGATTCGCGTTTCATCCACCTGGGCGCCGGAAGCAATTTCCTGAAGCCGCCTCATGAGTTTTTCCCGATAGACCGTCGGCAGACGCGCGGCTTCATTCTCAATCGCCGGCATCTGTCGCTCAATATTCTCGAGTCTCGAATTCAGCTCGGCGGCAAGCTCCTGGCCTTCCACCACTCGCATCTCGGTCAGCGACGTAAGCGCCTGCGACACCGCGGCGACAGTCCCCGAAACGAGATTCTCGTCGAGCGCACCTGAATTCTGAGAAACCTGCAAAGCGCCGGATAGTTTCGCAATCAACTCCAACGACGGATCGCCTTCAAGCGCGAACTCGCGCTTCAGCTCAGACAGGGCTGATAAGTATCCGGAAACCAGCGGCCGGTTGATTTCAAACGTAGCGGGCTTTAACTGCTCAACCGAAACCGTGAGGTCGACTCGACCGCGCTTGACCGCTGCCTGAACCTGCTTCTTCAGAGTCACCTCGAGACTGGCCAACTCCTGCGGCAGCCGCGTATGCACGTCGATCGCGCGATTGTTCACCGAACGAATATCCACGCGCACTCGAAAGTCGTCGCCCTCGGCGCTTCCCTGCCCAAATCCGGTCATGCTTTTAATCATAAAAAGTCAGTCCGTAGTCCGTGGTCAGTAGTCCGTGGTCAGTGGTCAGTCGTCAGTGGTCAGTGGTCAGTGGTCAGTGGTCAGTCGTCAGTAGCCAGCATCTCCCGTAATAAACGCTACTGACTACGGACTACTGACTACGGACTACTGACTGCGGACTACTGACTACGGACTACTGACTACTGACTACTGACTACGGACTCCTCACCGTCAGAAAACTGTAAGTCATAAAGGTCGCGATAGATTCCACCCCGCAACATCAACTGATCGTGTGTCCCCGTATCTACGACCCGGCCTCGATCAAGCACGACTATCTTGTCAGCGCGATGAATCGTCGTCAGACGGTGCGCGATCACGATAGTAGTTCGGTCCTGCATCAAGTTTCCCAGCGCCCGCTGAACCAGCCGTTCGCTTTGCGTGTCGAGCGCGGAGGTCGCTTCGTCCAGCACCAGAATTGGGGCGTCCTTCAAGATCGCGCGGGCTATTGCGAGCCGCTGCCGTTCGCCTCCTGAAAGCTTAACGCCCCGCTCACCAATTAATGTATCATACCCGCCCCGCTCGACAATAAAATCGTGCGCGTATGCAGCCTGAGCCGCCGCTTCTATCTTCGCCCGATCAAACCCCGCGCCATCGTAAGCGCCATACGCAATGTTGTTGATGATCGAGTCGTTGAACAAGATTACTTCCTGGGTCACGAGCGCAATCTGCCCGCGCAGGCTTGCGAGCTTGCCGTCGCGTATGTCGGTGCCATCGATCAATATCCGGCCGATCGTCGGATCATAAAACCTCATCAGCAGATTCGTCAGCGTAGACTTGCCCGCGCCGGACAATCCAACCAACGCGACGACTTCTCCGCGCTGCACTTCGAGGTTCACGTTCTTGAGTATCCAATCATTCGAATCCTGATACCTGAACGAGAGGTCCAGAAACTGAATCCGGTCCGCAAGCGGCGCGAGCGCGATGGCGCCGGCCCGATCGCTCTTCTCCGTGTGGGTGTCCAGTAGCGTGTATATCCGGGATGTCGCCGCGAAGGACTGCTGAAAATAGTTCTGAATGCGCGAGAGCTTGCGTAATGGGTCGTACATCTGCAGCATTGCGACGATGTATGCGGCAAAGGTCCCGATGGTCATCTCGCCGGCGGCGATCACCTGTCGTGCATAGAGCAGAAACCCTGCGGCAATCAACACCCCGAGCAGTTCGAGAATAGGCGATGATAAGTAAACAACTCGCGCGGCTCGGACTTGCGTGCGCGCCAGGTGAAGAAGCGACTGGCGAAACTTGCGCTGCTCGAACTTCTCCATCCCGAACGCATTGACGATTCGATAACCCGAGATCGTTTCCTGAGCGATGTCGAGCATGTCCTCGGTTCCCACCTGCGTCGAGTGCGCAATGCGCCGCAAGCGCCTGCCAAACCTCACCGTGAGCGCGTAGATGAGCGGTCCGACGACGACGATCGCGAGCGTCAGCCGCCAGTTCAGCACGAAGACTAAAGAAAGCAAAGCGAGAAACGTCAGGCCTTCCCGCAACAGGTCGGCAAGCAAAGTCGAAACGGCGACCTGCACCTTCTCGGCATCGCTGACAATGTGCGAGGTCAGCGTGTTAGTCGGATGCGCGGTGAAGAACTCGCTCGATTGCTGAAGTATGTGATCATACAAGCGCTGTCGCAGGTCGACGACCGCTCCGACGCCAATGCGCCACATCAAGACGTTGGAAAAATATTCCGATGAGCCTCGGATGGCGGTAAATACGACGAGGAGCAATGCGATTAGCGGAAGAGCATTCGTGCCGGCCGGCAAGTAATGGCTTACGTCGATTCGCGCGGCTAGTCCGCCGCCGGCTACATTAGGATTTCCCGACAGAATATCGATGATGGACTTCAGCAGAGCGGTGCGGCCGGCTTCAAAAATGCCAACCAGCGTCATCAGTGAAAAGGCCGCGGCAAACAGTCCGGCGTAAGGTCTTACGTTCTTAAGGAGTATGCGGAAGTCGTTCATTACAGCATGTCTGCGGAGGCTCGAGCTGGTTAAACGAATGATTATACGCGGGAGGTAGTCACCGTCAAGGTCGTCGTTCCTCAAGCGTACTTGGCCTCCTTGGCGTGCTTTGCGGCCCTTTGCGCCTTTGCGTTGAGTATTCTGTATTGAGTATTGGGTATTGAAGGAGCAATATCTAATACTCAACGCAAAGCCGCAAAGGACCGCAAAGCACGCGGAGGTTAAGCAGTGCAGCCGAACACTACCCGCTTGCGCGGCTTTTTCTTTGCTGCTAGAAATTCACTAGCTTAGTTGCACCGGATGTTCCTTCAACGTTTCTAATCACGAGTGAGTCAAACGATGCGGTTGCCACGCGGCTTTGCTGACGATGTAAAGAATCAGGGCGACATAGTTCGCGTAGTGTCGGACTACGTCACGCTCAAGAAGCGCGGCTCAGCGTACGTGGCTTGCTGCCCGTTTCATTCGGAAAAGACTCCTTCGTTCAACGTTAATCCCAATCGAGGGCTCTTCCACTGCTTCGGTTGTGGCGCCGGCGGAAGCATCTTCGACTTCGTGATGCGAATTGAAGGCTGTGGCTTTCCCGAAGCCGTTCGCGTGGTGGCGGAAAAGAGCGGTATTCCCATCCCAGTGGTCGAAGAGACTGACGACCACAAGAAGGTAGCGCGCGAACGTGACAGCGTTCTGCGTCTGAATGAATGGGCCGCTGAATTCTTTGAGCTTCAGTTGAACGAGTCCGAAGCCGGCGCCGCTGCCCGCGAGTATGTTCGGTCACGCGGGATCAAGGAAGAAACCTCGAAAGTCTTTCGCCTGGGTTACGCCCCTGATAGCTGGGACGCGCTCGGCAATCACCTCAAGGGCCAGGGCGCGACTATCGAAGAGATTCATGGCAGCGGGTTGATCGTGCCAAAGGACTCCGGCGGTTTTTACGATCGCTTCCGCGGCCGGCTAATCTTTCCGATTACTGATGCTCAGGGCCGCGTAATCGCGTTCGGCGGACGCGTGATGGGAGAAGGTGAGCCAAAGTACTTGAACTCTCCCGAAACGACGGTCTACACAAAAGGGCACAACCTGTTCGGACTCGCGCACTCCAAAAACGAGATTCGCAATCTGGGCTTCGCGATCCTGGTTGAAGGCTACCTTGATTACATCATTCCGTTTCAGGAAGGCGTTCACAATATCGTTGCGAGTCTTGGCACCGCTCTGACCGATGGCCAGGTGAGATTGCTGCGACGTTACATGGATCAGCCTCAGATCGTAGTCAACTTCGATCCGGACTCGGCCGGCCAGGCGGCGACGATGAGATCGATAGACGTGCTGCTTTCGGAAGGCTTCAAGGTGAACATACTGGCGATGCCGACGAACCAGGACCCGGACGACTTCGTTCGTGCGCACGGGGTCGATCGGTTTCGCGAGTTGTTGAAGACAACCCAGCCTTATCTCGATTACATCATCGATACGTCAATCGCCGCGCACGACACGTCGAGGCCGACCGGAAAGGTCGCTGCGATCAACGCGATACTGCCGCACCTGGCTCGAATGCGCGATAAGGTTGCGCGGGCGGATTACGCCGGCCAACTCGCCGACCGGCTTAGGATTGACTCGCGAGTCGTTCGCGAAGAATTGAAGCGCACGGCCACCAATCGCCAGCATTCTCTGGACAAGTCGAAAGTGCGGGCCGGCGAAGAGGTCACGCAGGGCGAGCGGCAGTTGCTGGAATTGATGCTCGCCAATGAGGAAGTCCGCCGCGCAATGATATCGACGCTGACCGAGGACGACTACCTGGAACTGGCTACTGGAGCCATTTTCGCGGCTGTCATCGAGGTTGCCAACCAGGCGCTCGAGCCGCACCTCGAGAATCTGGCAGAGAGAGTTGAAGCCGAAGCCGAGCGTGAACTGCTGCCGGCCTTGTTGATGAGCGACCTGTCGTGGGCGGGTGGAGACGATTTCGAGACGCTGTTCAAGAAGGCCACCGAAGCGCTTTCATCGCTGCGCCGCAGAAGGCTCGAGCGAATGCTGGAAACGATTCAAATCGAAATTGGCCAGGCTGAGCGCGACAGCGACATCGAGCGCGTGCTTGTCCTTTATCAGCAAAAAACAGACATTCAAAAACGTCGGTTGGCTCTTTCAACAGTGTAAACCACCTCACGCGCGCGTGTGATTATCCACACACAGCCCTCGACGGCATCGGGCGCCTACAGGTCACCGTTCGTCGTACCCGGATGTCCGGTGGGCTTGCGTTTGGACGCAAGCTGTTAAGAAACTCTTACATTGCGTCACTCGAACGAAAATGGGCGTAATTGAGCGGTTCGCATCTTGACAGAAATTTGCAATGAGGGTACCAATTCACAGTGGCCGTTGAGAGCGTGTCCGTGACTGTCGCCCCCATCAGGAGACCGGAGCTTGTCCGAGAACAACGAGAAATATTCAGATGAATTAGTCAAGCTTCTTGAAGTTGGCAAGGAGAAGGACTATCTCACCTACGACGATATAAATAGACTCCTTCCTCCCGACATGAATTCCGCCGACGACATCGAAGCGATTCTCGATGTTATCGGCGCCGAAGGCATCTCGATCTCCGATTCCGACGAGAAGTTCATCGAAGCCGCCGCCGCTGCGGCTGCAATCGGATCCAACGGTGACGGCAAACTCGAGGATGCACTCGACGAAGAGCTGGATGTCGATCTCACGCCGGGCACGCTGGATAAGACGAGCGACCCCGTGCGGCTTTACCTCCGCGAGATGGCCGTCGTTCCGCTGCTCACCCGCGATGGCGAGGTTTCAATAGCGCGACGAATCGAACGCGGCCGCCATCGGGTGCTGAAAGCGATTTCCCGTTCACCAATTTGCATCGAAGAGATTATTCAGGTGGCGGAAAAGCTGAAGCGAGGCGAGCTTCACATTCGAGAAATCGCCACATTCAGCGAACAGGAACCAGTCACCGAGGAACGGATCGCAGAATACGAGCTTTCCACGCTTGAATCCATCGCCGAGGTCAAGAGGCACTACGCGCGAATGCTAAAGCTTTATGACCACTTGCTCGAGGAACCCAAGAAATCGCCCAAGCTGCCCAGGCAGCGGCGCAAGCTCGCGGTTGCGCGCGTCGAGTTAAGTCGCAAAGCGCGCGCTCTGGATCTGCTTCTGCAACAGCAGCCTCATTTCACAGCGCTGATCCGCAACAGCGTGAGTGCGTCTCGCGAGGCGCGTACGGGCATCGACAAAGCGCGCCGGGCTCTCGAAAAGAAAAAGTGGAATGAAGACGAACGCGAATTGAAACGCAATCTTCGCGAGGCCGAGCGGTTTTTGGCGGATATGGAAGTTCGATGGCACTCGACTATTGTCGAGCTCGAGCGCTCGCTTGCGTTGATCACCAGGGGTGAGTACGAGGCAAATGTCGCCAAGCAGGAGCTGATAGAAGCGAATCTCCGGCTGGTAGTCTCGATCGCAAAGAAGTACACGAATCGGGGTCTTCAGTTTTTGGACCTGATCCAGGAAGGCAACATCGGCCTGATGAAAGCGGTCGACAAGTTCGAGTGGCGGCGGGGCTACAAGTTTTCGACTTATGCGACGTGGTGGATTCGCCAGGCGATCACTCGCGCGATAGCCGACCAGGCTCGCACGATCAGAATTCCGGTCCACATGATCGAAACGATCAACAAACTGATCCGCACTTCCCGCTCTCTGGTTCAGGAATTGGGACGCGAGCCAAGCTCCGAAGAGATCGCCAAGAAGATGGATATCCCGGTCACAAAAGTGCGGAAGGTTTTGAAGATCGCGCAGGAGCCCATATCGCTCGAGACGCCGATAGGCGAAGAAGAAGATTCCCACCTCGGCGACTTCATCGAAGACAAGACAATCGCCAACCCGGCAGACTCGGTGATCACATTGAATCTGCGCGAGATCACCGAAGAAGTTCTGAAGTCGCTCACCCCTCGTGAAGAGAAAGTAATCAAGATGCGCTTTGGCCTCGGGCCCAATGCAAGCGAACACACGCTTGAAGAAGTCGGTCAGCACTTTGCCGTCACGCGCGAACGCATCCGGCAAATTGAAGCAAAAGCGTTAAGAAAACTTCGTCACCCCTCCCGGTCAAGAAAACTTAAAGCTTTTCTGGAATCAGCCGCGCGCCCTTAGAGCGTGATTCGCTCACAAGGAATCATGCACAGCCTCGCAGCCAGCTCGGTCGCCAAAAAGCTCGGAGGCAACCAATGAGTGAAAAGGTTTCGTCGTTCGTCAACGTTTCGCTTGGCCGGTCCCGTTACGTTTTCTATTTTGTCACCTGGAACGACTTCGTTACGCCAATCCGAGATCAACTGGAAAAACAGCTCGATCCCTTCGGTGAGGCGTTGGGTGAAGCGGGAACCATCGTTCAGGCGTTCAGGAGCATGTCTCGACACACATTTGAACAAGTCCTCGCGAAGCAGTGGGATGCTGAACTCAAGGAGCAATTGCGCAGCGATCCCGATCCTTTCTTACTGGTCATCGATCAGGACTTCGCATCTTTCAGCCCGGGATTGCACAAGTGGGGCATAGTGCGTCTGTCCAGTTTTCAGGATAAGCCAGACTCAATCTACCGGCTTCTGGCTGCGCTAGCGCAAAAGGTCCAGCTAAGGGAGGACATCTTCGAATATCTTCGGAAAGTCGCCAGAAAAACGAAAGCCTCACGCGTCAATAGGTACTTGGAGATCAAGCCCGGCGTGTTTGGAGTAAAGCTCGACATCAGCGCGATCCTAGAGGATGTCGCACTGAAACTATAGAGAACGAGTCGTTAGGCTATGAATGTCGCATTTGCTAGATGAGACGATAACAGAATGACCTAACGTCATTATTTCAAGCCTGACACCATGCTCCTCTTCACCTTGCCAATTCTGACCGCCGCCTCTTTTAAGCCTGATGGAACGTTGCCATGACAGAGCGATACACAGCGCGGCAGGGACAGTTTCTGGCCTTCATCTATTACTACACGAAGATTCACGGGCGACCGCCCGCCGAAGCCGATATGCAGATATACTTCAGAGTCACGCCCCCAACCGTTCATCAGATGGTTGTGACGCTCGAGCAGCGAGGGTTGATTCAACGAGAGCCAGGAAAGTCCCGTTCCATTCGGCTCCTCCTGGCGCGGGACGAACTTCCAGATTTGGACTAAGGGATGATTAGAGAAATCGATTTCTCATCGTACCAGTGCGTCTGCGGGTTCCGATTGAACTTCTGCGAACGGACGATTCGCGAGATCAAGCACCTGAGCAAGCGCAAGCGGCAACGGCTCATTGCCGACGATCACAGGCATGTGGTTGTCTTCGCTCAGGAACGAGCCGTCGACATCGAATGTCCGACCGGTGGCAAGAACGAAAACGATCGTTCATCATTAACCCGCGCGAAAAAACGATGAACAACCTCAAGTATGAAACCGCGTTGCAGGACCGCAGTCCCACATAGCTGGAAACTCACCTCGATTCACAATTTCTCTTTCAAGCAGGCGGCAGTGCATATGATCTGCACTTCGCCGGTTTCTTATCTGTTGAAAGAGAAGCATGTCACGACCCGCATCACAGTCATTACCTGCCCAGTTGGAATCAAAGCTCAGCCATCCGCATATTCCGGCGCTTGATGGGTTGCGCGCTGTAGCGGTGTTTCTGGTCATCGTATCGCACTTTGGTTTCGAGATGGTCCCCGGCGCTCACGGCGTGATGATCTTCTTTGTGCTGAGCGGGTTTCTAATCACCTGGCTTCTTCTGAAAGAGAACGATCGGTCCGGCACGATTTCGCTCGCCGCATTCTACAAGCGCCGCACTCTCCGCATATTTCCCGCTTTCTATGTTTACTGGCTGATCATGATTGCGTTTCTTGTAGGGACCGGGAGATCGGTGTTGTGGCCTCACGCATGGAGCGCGCTGTTCTACACCAGCAATTATTATTCGGCAATCAACGGTGATCCAAATAACGGATTCAGCCACACTTGGTCGCTCGCCATCGAAGAGCAATTCTATCTGTTATGGCCGTTTCTGTTTTTGCTGCTTCGAGGCAATCTCAAGAGAATGACTGTGTTCCTTGGTGCAGTGATCGGAGCCGTTTGGATTCATCGCGCGATTCTCTGCTTTGGGTTTCATGTCGATCAGGCGTACATCTACGCAGCGTTCGATACGCGGCTTGATGAGCTGATGGTCGGGTGTCTGGTCGCTGTGCTGTTGAAGAGACGCGCTCTCTCCGGACTCTGGCGAGCTGTCTCCGCCAACGCATTGCTGCCCTTCGCCACGCTTGCGATATTGGCGGCTTCAATCTACCTCGGAGAGCTTTACGTCGTGCGCTATCGAGACGTGTTCGGCTTCGCGATTGAGCCGTTGCTTGTCGCAGTCCTTGTCGTTCAGATGATCAGCTTTAGCTCGACAGGTCTTTGGAAGTGGACTGAATGGGACGCGGTCAAGTTCCTCGGACGCATTTCATACTCGCTCTACCTTTATCAGCAACTCACGCTGCACGCCGTGAAAAAGGCTCTGGGAGCCTATCCTGAAGTTCTCCAATTGGCCGGCGCGATTATTGTGACCATTATTCTTGCGACGATCTCTTACTACCTGATCGAGCGGCCCTTCCTAAAACTCAAATCGGCATCGCCACGCTTACCAAAGAAACTGGTTTACGAAGCAGTCACATAATCAGACATGTAGGGGCGGCCCTCCGTGGCCGCCCCTCGTTTATCCACAAGTTCCATACGCACAACGAGGGGCGGCCACGGAGGGCCGCCCCTACATGTCTTTTACGGTTACACGGCCGCCCATATATGCCTTTTGCGGTTGCAACGACGGTTAGTCTATAGGGCGGACGGGACCTTCCGTGCGGCCAAGCGTCTTTGATTCGCCTGGGGATTCCTCGTCGGTGGAGGCGGAAGGCTTAGAGGCGGGCGCGGTCTCAGGAACGACGCCTGCAGGTGTTCGTTGGACGGGAATAACTGGTTCGCTCTCTACCGCGCCCTGCTTATAACGCGAAAGCATTTCTTCCACTCGAGCGCGGGCTCTCTCTGCTTCAAGCTCACGGTCGGCGTCAGCCACTCGGTTGTCGATCGAGGTACCGCCTGCTCGAATCCGTCCGCGCATCTCTTCAAGGGTTGCCGCCGGATCAGTGCTGTCAAATGGTGATTGAATCGACGAAAGATTTTCTCGCATCGAGGTGAGGTGAGTCTCCATCGCAAGATCTTCGCCAGTGCGTCGCCGATCTTCTCGCAAAGTCCGAGCGCGTTCCGCCGCGGAGTTAGCCTCGGAGAGTTGCTGCTTGATGAGGTTGCGCTGGGCGTCAAGATTGAGAAGCTGGCGTCCGGCCTCAGTCGCCAAAGCCAGATCGCCGCGTTCCCGGGCCATGCGTTCGCGCTCGGCCATTCCAAGAATCTTCAAATCGACCTCGGCCAATTCCTTTTCGAGCAGCTTTGCTGAGGCTCGAGTCTGTACTTCAAGTTCGCCAAGGCGCGCGAGCTCGCCCCGAGTGACTTCGCGCGCCTCTCGATCGGGACTACTGGCCCTCGAAATCAAATCGTCGAGGTACGAGTTGATGAGTCTTTTCGTCCGCTGCCACATTTCGATCAGTGACTGTTTGGGGGTTTACGCTCAACCGGAGGCGCGGTCTTTAGATCGTCCTGCTGAATTGAACGAGGAGCCGCGCCGGTCTGTTGTGAAACCGGCAGGGTGACCGGCTTAACGAATTTCACGCGAAACACCGCCCCGGGGTTGACTACAACTTCCCCTCCCTTGGTCAACAGCAACCCCGCAAGCAGCCCGCCTCCGAGCGCGCCAGCACCTGCGCCCAATCCGCCACCCGATAAAATCACAACGCCTGCGCCCGCGCCGCCGATCGCGCCGCCGCGTTCAACATTGCGAGCTGTCGCGTCTCCGCGATGGCCGCCTTTAACTTTGCCTTCGCTATCGGCGTTGAGTTTTTCGTTTTTATCCCAGTCATCAACTGAGGTCACAACCACCGAGATGGCCTCGTCGCCCCACGGCATTGCCAGCTTTTCAAAAGCGATTGCGATGCTGCCGCCTTTTTGGCCTCGCTTGGCCGCAGTAACCTGCGTCACGCGACCGACAAACTCGGTTCCGCGCGGCAATACCACCTGGCCGTTTACCGACAGCGGTTCGTCCAAAACCGCAGTCACGGGATCGCCTACCTCGCTCAACTTGGAGCTGAGTCGGGACTGCAGGATTATCTTGGCTTTGGTTTCAGCTTCGATGGTCGCCTCGCGCGCGGCTTGCGAGCGTGCCGGCGCAGCGCCAAGCGCGAACACCGCGCAAAGAGCGATAGCGCAAACAGACTTACTCATTGGGTACCTCCTGATCAAATGGAAGCGATCAAGTTCGATGTTAGTTTAGAGCCCAGGCACGGTCAAGATGAAGCTGCGCCGCCGGGGAGCGGCTTCAGCCAATCGTTTGACGAATTATCTCGGCGAGTTGGTTGGCTTGCTCGTTAATTTTTTCCTCGTCCTCCCCCTCGATCATCACACGAGCCAGATTCTCGGTTCCTGAATAACGAAGCAGCAGCCGCCCTCGCCCTTCCAGGTCACGCTCGACGCGATCGGCTTCGGACTTGATCTGCGCTATCGTGTCGAAAGGAGGCTTGCTTCGAACCCGGACGTTAACCAAAACCTGCGGATATCGAGTCATTCGCGATGCAAGCTCCCCGAGCGAGCGATCGGAGTCGTGCACGGCTCGAAGCAATTCGATCGCCGTGATCAGTCCGTCTCCGGCGAGCGAGATATCCGGAAAGATAATGTGACCGGATTGCTCGCCGCCAAGTTTCGCCCCGCGTACCAGCAGTTCTTCGAGAACATATCGGTCGCCCACCGGCGCTCGCACCAATGTGATGCTTCTCTCGTTTAGCGCAAGCTCAAGGCCGATGTTGCTCATGACAGTGGCGATCAGTACGTGACCAGCAAGCAGGCCTCGCTTAGTGAAGTCATCGGCAAGAATGAACAGCGTTCCATCGCCGTCGACCAGCCTCCCTTGGGCGTCTACGAACAGCGCGCGATCGGCGTCCCCATCGAACGCGATCCCCAGATCGAGTCCTCGCTCTGTCACGAGATTTCGCAGGCCGTCGAGGTGAAGCGAACCACAGCCTTCGTTGATGTTTCGTCCGTTCGGATCGGCAGAGATCACGGACACACTGGCCCCTAAGCGCCCAAACAACGCCGGTGCGATCGGCGACGCGGCCCCGTTCGCGCAATCGATGCCCAGCCTCAAGCCGCTCAAACTCAGTCCTCGCCCGACGTCGGTCGCCAGGTAGTCAATGTAACTCTCCTGGTATTCCTTCTCGTTGCCCGCCTGATCGCGCAGCCAACCAGCCGAACCGCTTCCACACTCGATGACAATGCCCGATTCGATATCCGCGGCGATGTCCTGTTCTATTTCGCGCTCGCTGGCATCGGTCAGCTTCTTGCCGGTGGGCGCGAAGATTTTTATGCCGTTGTCTTGAAACGGATTGTGTGATGCCGATATCACAACGCCCGCGTCAAAGGGTCTTGTTCGCGTCAAGTAAGCCACGCCCGGAGTCGTCAAAACTCCCGCCGAGCGCACTGTGGCGCCGGCCGCGAGCGCTCCACAAGCGAACTCGAACTCGATCCGCGGACCCGACTCGCGCGTGTCGCGGCCAATCAATATCGCCGGTGCCCGGCCCAACTCGCGCATCATGTTTTGGGTCAACGATCTGGCGATGAGTGCAACCGTTCTTGAATCGAGTGGATATTGATGGGCCACTCCTCGAATCCCATCGGTCCCGAACAGTCTTTGTCCCGAGTCTTCAGGCATCAAACAAACGCTCCTGATCAAACTGTACCGCAGATTGTCCAACCCCGGACCAAAACCTAACCTCCGGAAGGTTGGATAAGGTAAGGCCCTTATCTTACTCGCACCTTCTGGGGCTCGATCGAACGCACCACCACTGCGTCTGCGAGGCCTGGTCGCAGAGTGATCTTTGGAGTGAACACGCGCGACCCGGATTCATAATCGATCGTCGCGCTCAAGTCTCCAACGTCGATGGCATCCACTTTTGAACGCGGCCCGTAGACCGTAACCGAGACCATTGCCGGCAGCGCCCTGGCGCGAAGTGGCGCTCCCACTAAAGTGATCGGAACCTTATCGATGACCCTCTCCTTGCGAACCTCGCCGATGTTAACGATCAGCATCACCTTGCCGCCGCCATTTCCGCTTATGTTCACCCCGGGATAGCCAATGTCTATGGCTACCTGTGCGCTAAATGGGTCGGTGTTACCTGAAATTCGGACCGTCTCAGTCGACACCTGCGTAATCTCGCGCATCACACTTTCAGCACCGGCGACCTTCACTGTTTGGGGAACGATTTGCCAGTCGACTACCTGGAAGCCTTGCGGTGGATCCCCCTCGAACCTCGGAGTGATCGGTACTTCCTTTTCGACCACTCGCTCAACCGTAACAGTAATTCGTCGTGGCTCGATCCCCTTTACCTTGACGTTGGCCGGCAGCAGTTTCGGATCAACTTCGAGCTCTACCACGCGAATGCCAGGCTCGACACCCGCCATATCGGCGATCACCGTCAACTGTCCCGCTCGAAGCGAATCGACGACATCGCGCGAGCCTTCGAGGTCCACTCGCGCGAACGGTGATGGATACTTCGACACAATCAGATTCGGTGCTTCCGGCGGCAAGTGGAATACGATCGGCACGCCATTTAGCGATACCTCACTAACTGGGCGTGATGCGACTGAAAGCCATAAGACGCCGGTGATCAGCAGTGCCAGCACCTTTAAGCCGGTATTCTCGAGAAGGTAGTCCCTGGCGTAGAGCTTGAGGTCCTTCAAGTATTGATTCATCCAGCCCATTGATCGCTCACTTTATAAAGGTCTCGCTCACGGGTTCTCGCGGAGCCTCAGCCTGTGCTTCAGCTTTGCGGCGCGGACGCGCAGGGCGAACGGCTTCGAGTAGGCTCCGCTGAGGCTCCAGAGCCTCCCGAATAAGCTCGCGTAGCGAACTGCTATTGAGATAACGGGTGATCTCGCCGTTCTGAACGAAAGAGATCACGCCGGTCTCTTCGCTGACGACAATCGCCGCGGCATCGGTGTCTTCAGTGACGCCGATCGCGGCGCGATGCCGCGTGCCCAGTTCCTTGGAAAGTTTGGGGTTCAGCGTAAGCGGCAGGAAGCAGCTCGCGCCTTCGATTTTGTAGTTCCGAATGATGACGGCGCCGTCGTGCAGCGGCGTGTGCGGGTCAAAGACCGTCACTAACAGATCGTACGACAGCGCTGCTCTGAGCGAAACACCGGTATCAATGTAGTTCTGCAATCCCACGTTTCGCTCGAGCACAATCAGCGCGCCTATCTTACGTGATGACAACGTCATCGCCGCAAGCACAATGTCGTCGTAAGCCTCGCGGCTGCCCTTGGCGTGCGCGAAGCGGAAGGGTCCCACGTTTGATCCAACTCGCATTAGTGCGGAACGTATTTCAGGAGCGAAGATCACCAGGATCGCGAAACCGAAATACAGAAGTGTGTTTCGCATCACGAACTGGAGCGTGTCGAGTCCCAGCACAACGGAAACCTGATAGAGCAAACCGACACCCAGCAGACCCACGGCCATCTGCACGGCCCGAGTGCCGCGCACCAGCTTGAGCAAACCGTAAATGATTGCCCAGACAACCACGAAGTCAATGAGGTCTGCGATTCGAAGTTGTTCGAGGAATCTCCAGAGTTCTGCGGAACGGCTCATTTCGTTATCGGGTCCCTGGTACGCTATGGTATTCGCACGACTGCTCATAATCAAGCTGAACACCTCGCGGATACAGTGTGTTGCTCCTCACAATCGCGTTCCTCCCTGCGTCCTCGGCGTCCTCCGTGGTTGATTCCCCAGCACCGATCCAAGATTAACCGCGGAGGACGCAGAGGACTGCTTGCCGGCAAAACACACTAATGCACCGATACCACCTCGCGAGCCGATATTTGGCGGGGAACTTTGCCGCGTCCGTGACCCACTCACCCGCCAATGCGAGTCTTTTGCGAACAGACGGTGCGTGAAGTCAATACGAAAGATCCATCAAAGTGATCGAATCTTATTTTTTCTAAATTAAGGCAAAGGGCTGCCATTAGCTGCGATTTGAGCCGGCAGTAAGGTCGTTAGAAGGCCGAAACTGTGGCCTTGCATGAATGCGTCGAAGCTATGGCATCAAGCTTGCTCATCTGATTGGCGTTACTTTCGATTCGGTGATCAATCATGACGGTGAAGCTAATAAAACGAACAGAAGCGGTAGAGGACAGGGTCAAACCAGATCAGCCGCCTACGCCCCGCCAACTCGTGCAAACGGCTCAAAGCTGGGTTGCCGAGTTCAAGAGGCGAAAGGCAGTCAACAGGCCATCGCTTGACGCGTTGATGAAACACGCTTAGAAGCGGTGTGTCATTCACTTGCGCCTGCGCCGGTAACTTCAAGCCGGTTTCCGAAAGGCCACTCGCGACGTCGCCGCGATCTCAACAAATAAATCGCGAGACCTACGATAAGCAAGATTACAGCGTACCTGACTTCCTTCTGAAAGTTCGGTCTCGATATCAGCACATATACGAACCCCGCGAACGCGAGCAGGGCGGGAAGCGGATAAAGCCACATCCGAAACGGTCTGTCCATATCCGGTTTGCGGATTCGCAGGACGATCACCCCGATCGTCTGAGCCAGGAATTGCACCATAATCCGGATCACTACCAGCGCGGCTATCACGTCAACCAGCTTGAAAAAACAAAACACGACCGCCACCGAACCAAGAACCAGAAGCGACACGTGCGGAAAGCGGTGCTTTGCGTGAACGCGGGAAAAGACTTTGAAGTAATTTCCGTCAAGCGCCGCGGCGTACGGGACCCGCGAATATCCAAGCAGCAGGGAGAACACCGAAGCGAATGCCGTCCAGATCACCAGCAGACTCGCCGCGATAGCCGCGCGACGCCCGTATAGCTGCTCCATGAACTCCGCGATCGGCTTTTTTGAAACCGCCAGCTTCTGCCACGGCATCACGCCGAGGATGCTGATATTCATCACAATATAAATAGCCGAAACGGCGACGATCGAATAAATGATGGCTCGAGGAATCGTCCGTCCGGGGTTCTTAACTTCGCCGCCAAAAAAACAGACGTTGTAATAGCCCCAGTAGTCATAGACGGCGATGAGCATCGCGGAACCGAGCCCCATGAAAAAGGCCGGCGACAATTTGAACGCATCCGGCGGAAAGGTGAATGCCAGGTTGCTGTCGAAGTGAGTCACGCCCGAAAAGACCACCCAGCCTACGGTGGCGATCACTCCAACCCAGAGGAACTCAGACAGTCGCCCGATGACTGTAATCTTGCGATACAACAGAACTACTGCCGTCACACAGGCGCCTACCGCTACAAGTGCGGCAGCCGGTGCTATTTGCTTCACGTCAAATGAACCGAGCCACCCGAGGCCGAAGTGCAGGTCACTCGCGTCTTCGAGCCTGGGCCAGATGTAGCCCGCATATTGCGAGAGGCCAATGCAACCGGATGCTATGGAAAGCGGCGCGCTGAACGTGAGCTGCCAGATGAAAAGAAACGACATCATCCGGCCGAGCTTCTGTGGATTGTAAATCTCTTTCAAAAATCCGTAAGGCCCGCCCGAGTTCGGCATTGCCGCTCCCAATTCGGCCCACACGAGTCCATCACACATAACAAGCACGGCGCCGAATATCCATCCAAGCATCGCTTGCGGACCATTCATTGCCGATATGATCGCCGGGATGGTTATGAACGGGCCCACGCCAATCATGTCGATCATGTTCAGCGTTGTTGCGCTCGCGAGTCCGACTCCGCGAATCAGCCGAGGGTCATTACCTTCGGGACCTTCACTCATTCCAATGCGATTGGAGTCTTCAGCCTTCAGACTGTCCGGCATCTTGATTCCCTTTAATCGGAGAATTAGCTTACGAGCCCGCGTCGTTGACGATGTCGGGCAAGCTGGGCCGTTATTGCGTAGTGGGTATTAGTGTGTTGCTCGCTCACATTCGCGTTTCTCCTCTGCGTCCTCGGCGTCCTCTGCGGTTGATTCCGAGCCACTGAGCAGGAAAACCGCGGAGGACGCGGAGGACGCAGAGGACTGCTTGCTGGCAACACGCTAATACCCCACTACCCGCTATTGGCTGAGAGAGTGTAGACGAAAAATTGTGAAAGCGAAAAACGGATTTGCCTCGCGGCTATTGACTCACACGACGCCGTGGGTTTTGCGGCTCTCGCGGGACTTGCTGGATTGGGACGGTGCCCGGCGGCAGAACCTTAGGGATGTAAATGAAAATCCACTCCTCGTAGTTGCTTAGACCAAAGTATGCATTCATCGACGGGCCCTTCCGCTTCGGAGCTACACCTACGATTGGAGCGTTGCTATGTCCCGGCGATTCGGTGTCGAACAGATGAGCTAGCGGATCATCATCGTCATCGTCGTCGTCATCGTCGTCGTCGCTGGTGGCTGGCCGGCGCGGCGTCGTTACCTCGGAGCCTCCCGGGTTCGCCGGCGTCGTCGGATTCTGGCCAGTGCCTTGTGTAGCGCTTCCCGTCTGATTTGTAAGTGACGAGCTGGAATTCTTGAAGACGCTTGTATGCGGTGGGCCCGCTATCAATAGATACTGGTTTGGAATTTGACTAAGCGTTTCAGCCGCCCATGCTTGCAGGAACTTCATGATCCTTGGGTCGCGCGCTCTGACCGGTTCCCATTCCGTGTTGCTCATTGGGTCGATCATCGCGGATGGCCGCACGAACTTTACCTCCCTAACGCCGATGTTAACGCCGTCGCGCAACTTCGCCAGCTCCGTAAGGTAAGGCAACGGCGTGGGCGCCATCAGGATATTCAACGGCATCAGCCGGCCGCGGCCGTAGTAGCGAGCGATGCCTTCTGCCATCTGCTGGCCTCGATACATCATCTCCGCTTCCTTGTCACGCTGCACTTCCTTTTGCACATTCGGAACGATCGCGGACGCAAGGAAAATGCTCATCACTCCCAGCGCCATCAGCAGTCCAATCAGCGCCCAGCCTTCTTCGTTGGACCGCCCATGAAACCGTTGTTCATTGCGACCAATTCGACGTGGCTCGGATCTAAACATCGCTTTTACTCTGATTGATGCCGATGTCATCTTACCTTGTCCTGAAGAGGCAAGCGTCTCTTAATGTCATACTGAGTCTGCGTGATGTCGACACTGTCGGCCAGAATTGCATCAACTCGCCACACACCCATCACGGTGTCGCCGACCTTCGCGCGCTTGATCTCCTTGGTCGCGTTGAGCTCAAACACAGCGTAATTTGCCTGCGGTTGATTGAGAGGACCGAGTCTTCCTTTGTAAATGAATCCGGGCTCCGGCGCCGCCTGAACGACAAGCACTAACGCATTCGAGTTTTCGGCGGGATTGCTCTGAGATTTCACATCGATGTTGATGTTCTGCTGAGATGCGTAGTCGCCGGGAGTAATATCGACAGATAGCTGCGTCTCGCTGACGCGCTTGGTTGCACGAGGTCCGCCGTTGAAAAAGACTTGTGCGTCGGCGGGAATCTTGTTGCCGCTCACGAGCACGGTGACAGGGCGCGGCGTACCTGCAACAAGTGACTGAGGCTGCACCGCGGTAAGCTGTATGGGAGGAGGAGGCGGCGGTGGTATCGGTGGCGGCGGCGGCGCTACATAGAAAGCAAAAATGTTCCCGCGGCTGCCTACCTCGCTTTTGCCGCCCGCGTTTGACACGAACCTGAGCGGTGTCAAATCCGAAAGCATCGCCTGCACCAGGGCTTCTTGCTCCGCCGCAGCGCCAGTTGGCCGCTTTTGCGAAACCGACGGCGCCGACGCAGTCAGCGGCAAGGTCGTTCCGCTATTCGAACTTCCAGCCTGGGGCGTCAACTTGGGCCGCGGCGACGGTCCGCTCAAGAAAACCTCATACACAAACACTACAACGAGAACGAGGCCCAGCACCCCGAGCGCGATACGTTTGACCTTTTCTGAAGATCTTCCTCGTTGAGCCATGATTACTACTCCAAACAAAAACGGACTCAAATCCGTCGCTTACATCGGTTGAAAATATGCCACCATCTCGATCGTAAGCATGATCCCGGTCACTCCCTCTCCTCGCCCGCGTCTGCTGCTCGTTCTGGCTTCCTGATTTGTAAGCGTGATCGAGTCGATTACCAGAAACTGTTTCTCTCGTTCAAGATCGTTGATGAACGCGCGGACTTGCGGATACTGCCCGAACACCGTGAATCGAAAGCTCACGCTTGGAAATGCGGTGAGAATCTCGTCGGCTTTCTTACGTATGGCGGGACCCTTCTTGTCAGACTTTCCGTCCTTATCGCCGGTTTCGCCGATACTGGCGCCCATATCGATCCCGCTCGTAAGTGTAACGGTATTTTTTTTCGCGAGAGCGTTGATCTGTTTTATGAGATCGATGCGCCCGGTCGAAAACGGTTTGAGATGTCCATTCTTGAAGGTCTCGAGACTCTCGACTGCATCCTTCGCCATATCCGAAGGCGTAGCCTGCTCGGTGCCGGGTGGCTGGGCATTGCCGAGGATGCTCTTCTGCTGAAGTGCAAACTCTGCTTCCAAAGCGTGCAGCCGATCCTGCTGAGGCTTTACTGAACTGAAATAGTAGAACACCGCCCACACAAGCAGCGCGATACCAACGAGAGCGGCAATCGCTTCGGGCGCAGACAAGCCAAAAGGAATCCTGGCCGGCCTGACCGCGCGGATCTCGGAGCGGACAATTCTATCGCGTACTTGTGTGCTCACTGCGAATTACCTCGTCGAGGCCTGTAGGTGAGATTGAGTGTAAACGGCGTTTCACCATTCTCGGTGGTCGCCTCCTGGCCGGTCTCACCAACTTCAAAAAGGCCCCCCGACTTCTCGAGACTGACCATCATTTCGGTCATCTCGCTGGCAGTAGTTCCGATCGCCTTCACCTGGACCCTCGCCATTGCCTGGTCGGTGGTGTTGGCAATCTCCTCTACTTTGATGCTTACGATCCTCGTATTCTTGGGGACATACTCTTCAATATCGCTGAGCATCCTGTTCCAGGAAAAAACCTTGCGCTGAATCAACTGGCGCGCAGCGGCGAGTTCGATGGCCTGCGGCTCGGTCACTACGACCTTTACCTGCTCTTTCTTACGCCGCTCCTGCTCGTCTGTAGCCTCCTTCACAAGTTGTTTTTGTGAATCGATGCGGCGCTTCAGGTCGTCCGCTCTGACGATCGCGCTTCCCTTTTCGTTCGCGAACCACAACACCAGCCACAGGCTTGTGAAGTAGACCACAATCAGCGCGATCCAAAACAGACGGTGATTTGTGAAAGGCTGCGTAGAGAGGTTTAGTTTCGTTCGCATTCCATTCAAGAATACCCGACAACTGAGTTTGTTTGCCAGCTTTCACTACCGCTTCATTGCGGATTCACGTGTCGATGATCGCCGGCTCTAAGGTGTCAGGGGCTGCTAAGTTCAAGTTAATACGGGCAACTCCTGTCGGTGGCAAACGCATCTGCACGAAAGAAGTTCCAGTTGTTGGCGTGGGTCGGTGATTGCTGTTTCAATTCCGTTCGCAAGGGACCGTGTCCGGGGAAGAAGATATGAAAACCTGCCCGGTTTGTGCACTCGAGCTAGAAGACAGTTACCTGTTTTGCCCTGAAGATGGTTCAAGCCTGAGCGAGGTTGACGCGTCTTCCACGGCATTTATCGGGACACAGCACAGCGAAGACACAGCTAACGTTGTGTTGTACTGCCCGGCTTGCGGAGCGGAGTATCCCTTGACGTTTTCGCTGTGTCCCGTGCACGGCATGCCGCTAACCAAACAACGTATTCAGAGCCAAACCAAACAACCCGCAATCGAAGCATCGGCGGTCCCGGTCAATGCCCAAACCATCGCTCTCAATCGGCAGGCGCTCATCACTCTTCATGAGAATACGCCAACCGATAATTTCGACCGCGGACTTGGGACTAACGTCGCCACAGTTTTCGACAGTCCCGCAAATAAAGAAATCATCGAACATTGTGAGAGCGATGTTGAAGCTTGCACTTCTTCTTTGCCGGGACCGGGTATCGAACCTCCGGCATTTTCGAGTGAAGCCCGCGACCGTGACCAGCCGGGCTTTCGGATCGCGGCAATCGCTACGATGATCGCGCTTGCGATCTTCGGGATTGTGGGGATCTATGCGCTGGTATCCAACCTGTCTCGGCGTCCGTCGCAGGCTGCGCGTCCGGCAAGCCAAAATGAAACCGCGCAGGAAGTACCGTTCGTTGTCACTCCTGAGGCAGCCCCCGACTCCAAAGACGCCGACACTCAGAAACAACCTGCAGCTTCAGCATCTGAAACGGCGACCGACCCTCCGGCTACTCGAGTCATCGAGCCAGAACGCAAGGAGACCACGTCGTCATCAAACGGGGAACGAAATCGAACTGCTCCTGACGCTCGACCAATTCAGCGAATGCCCTCGCCAGAAACTCGTGTGTCGACTCCATCCACGCAGGCTTCAGATGCTCCCGCGCCGGCGTCACCTCGCGGGAGCTCCCGCGAGTTTGACTCGAGACTCGTTCGCGCGCGTTCCAGTAGAACTTCAGCGGGGTATCGATACGATCTGACTTTCAACATGCAAGAACAACTCGGACACTCGACTCAATGGCAGAGAGTGTTGATTACAACACGGTCCGCCAGCGGCGCCAGTCACACACAGGCGATACCATTCGTGCATCGCCTGGGGGCGACCGGCGCGCTGACATTCACGATCAGCGTCGAGCTGACCGGCCGCTCAGAAGCGGATTGGCGCGGGCGGATAAACTGCACCACGCTCGGATGGGACAATACGGGCGCCCCGCTTCAAGCTACCTTCGTTGCCAATGTAACGCCGTGAAATAGCGGCTTTCTGAGTTCACTCTGTGATGGGTGTTATTTCAAAAGCCGGACTTTCCACGTAGTAACGAATTTTATTCGTTTCTGAGAATCCCAACGAATAAATTCGTTACTACGTGGGCGATATCCGTTGGAAGGCCCGCTCTTAATCACACCCCTCTGTCATTGCCCAATCCTAACCGCATCGAAGCGGATTGCTGGTTGTGGTAGACTGGGCGGGCACCCGGACAATCAACCCGTAACCTATCGTCCCGTGGAGACGAAGATGAGCTCGCCAATGAGGGTCACTGCCATCGCGTTCGCAATGATCGTTGCAGCCGCGACCTCCGCCCAGACTCCCGAGCCGGCCGCCCCACCCCACATTCAAATACTGAGTCAGAAGTGGTCGAAGATCGCGATTGTTCAGGACTCCGAAGAGCCGGACTACAACGTGATACCGGCGCCGTCGCGCTCTCCGGCGCCAAACCAACCTCGAACCCTGAAGGGGACTCGATACTTGTATGAGGCGAAGGTTAAGAACATCGGCGATCGGATAATTCGAGCAATGAGGTGGGATTATGTATTCGTAGATCCCAGTACACAGGAGGAAGTGGACCGCCGGCGCTTCTATAGCACGGTAACAATTCATCCTAACCACGAGAAGACACTCGAGGGCTATACGCGGTCCGCTCCAATGTCGATGATATCCGCGCAGACGTCCGCGCCGGCGCTACGAAATGAACGAGTGGTCATCGAGTGCATTACCCTGTCGGATGGCTCAACCTGGCGACTGCCCTCCTTCAAAGGAAGCTGTAGTCCGGTTAAATCATCGAGGCCCTCGACGCGTTGATTCTGTTTTTTGGAATGCCGAGCGTATTCTCCTGCTGGCTTAAATTGCATCGTAACTGATGAGGCATATCGCTGGTCTTATTCTCGTTCTGATCTCAGGGCTCACGCTGCCCTCGCCCCCGACATCTTCAAGCGCCGGCGAGTCAGTTGGTTTTGCCAGATCACACATCACGATTCTCTCGACCACTGATCTCCACGGCAACATCTACCCAATTGACTACAACACAAACCAACCCGATGCGCGCGGACTCGCGCGGGTCGCGACGGTCATCAAGCAAATCCGCAGAGAAGAGCCGGACCTGCTATTGCTCGATTCCGGAGATACGATTCAGGGCACACCCCTCACCTTCTATCACGCCAGGGTGAACAACAAACCTCCCGATCCGATGATGTCGGTGATGAGCGCGATGGGTTACGACGCGATGGCCGTCGGAAACCACGAATACGAATTCGGTTGGGACGTGCTGAACAAGGCGCGCTCCGAAGCGAGGTTTCCATGGCTCTCGGCGAACACCTATAAGAAAGGCAGTGATGAAACTTACTTCAAGCCGTTCGCCATCAAGCAGGTGAATGGCGTCAGCATCGGTATTCTCGGGCTTACGACGCCGGGCATGCCGAGCCTCGATGATCCGGATCGCTATTATTCGAAGATCGAAGTGCGAGAACCGGTCAGCGAAGCGAAGAAGTGGGTCGCTCTGCTTCGTGACAAAGAACACGCTGATCTGGTGATCATCGCAATGCACATGGGCCTTGAAGCCGACCTGCTGACCGGCGAAAGAAACCCGGGACAAATGCCAAATGAAAACGCCGCGATTGCGATTGCTCAGCAAGTCCCCGGAGTTGATGTGATTCTGATGGGTCACACTCACCGTGAGGCGCCCTCGCTGTACATAAACGGTGTCCTGCTCGCACAGGCTGAGAAATGGGGTCACGTTGTCGCACGCGCAGATGTCTATCTCGAAAAGTCTAATTCATCCGGACGCTGGCAGGTCGTCGCGAAATCAGCTCGCCCGATTCCAATCGGAGAGAAGGTCGAAGCGGATCCTGAAGTCATTCGGATAGCCGAGCCTTATCATCGCGAAACGCAAGCATGGCTTGGCCGCGTGATCGGTCAGTCGGACGAAGAGCTTCGAGGGGGAGAAGAACGATTCCGAGATACGGCAATTCTCGATTTGGTTCAGCGCGTGCAGTTGGAAGCGGGCCACGCGGATGTTTCGATGAGTATGAGTCTGAATTCGAAGGCGCGCATACCGAAGGGTCCGGTTACCATTCGCGACATCATTGGACTGTACGAGTACGAAGCCGCGCCAATAGTCGTCGAAGTGACCGGCAAGCAACTGAAAGATGCGCTCGAGCATTCAGCTCGGCACTTCGGGCCGTACAAGCCGAACACACCAATCGACGACTTGATAGACCCGCGATTCCCGCCTTACACCTACGACGTCGCCGAAGGCATCGCTTATGAGTTGGACATATCGCGACCCATCGGCGAGCGCATTCAGAACATGAGCTTTCGGGGGAAACCAGTGGAACCGAAGCAAAAGCTTCTTCTCGCGACGATCACCTTTCGAGTCAACGGCGGCGCTGAATACACGATGTTCAAGGATGCGCGGGTGATCTCACGTTCGAGCAAAGAGCTTCGGGAGTTGATCATCGATTGGGTGAAGCGCTACGGTCACGTCCCGACTACAGCAACAAACAACTGGCGACTGCTGCCAGATGCCGCACGCTAGTGGCAGCCGCACGCAACAGCGAGTCCCTTTCTTTCTAAACGGTTCCAAGACGATAGAATGCAACGAGGAGGTCAGTAATGGACAAGCCCATTGAGCCACGAGATTCCGAACGTGGGGACGTAAAGCAAGCGGTTCGCACTTGCATTGCCGAGATCGATCGCGCGAGGCAGCAAATGATGGCTGATCAGAATGAGATCGATCGTCTCAAATTGGAAACGCGAGAAATTCTGGCGCGGCTGACTGTCAGGTAGAATTCTTACAAACCGAGCCACTGCCGCAGAGCGTCGTTCAAGTCTCCTGCGTCCGAGTCAGATAGTGTCCCAAGGCTTTGCGCGACGAGACTCTGATCGACGGTGTAAATCCCTCGCTTAACCGCAGTCTCTACGTTCAACCCTGCTTTTGCTCCAGTTCGCCAAAACAAACTCGCCTGCGAGAAGCGATGTAGTCTTACTAGTCAGGGGAAGAATGAAAACGTCTTTAGACCTATGAGGCGCACTAACAATCACGGCGGGTCTGACTTTCGAACCGGACAAGTCGGAGAACGGATAACGGACGAGTACGACTTCACCTCGTGAGTAGTTGCTCATAGACATCGTCCTCGTTATTGGCCCAGATCGATGCTAATGAAGAATCGCTCGCACGCAACCAGAATTCCGCGTCGTCAGAAAGAATTGTGACCAATACCTCGGTGCCTTCGGGAATATCGGCCTGCTCGAGCAGTTCAATCTTCCCTTCTCGGACGATGGCCTTAACCGTGGTCACCATGGTTGCGTCACCTCTCTTTGGAGTCAGCATATCTGTTTAGCAATGCCGTCGCAATAGGGACACGTTGAGTAAATAAGCGATCTCGACTAAGCTCTGGTCCGGAAAAATCGTGGTGCGCCATGGACGACATACCACCCAACGTCGAGTTCCAACGTGAAGAGGAACGCGTCGAGCAACGTAGCGCCGTCTTCAAAAAAGAACTCGGGCTCACCGATCTCGCGCTCACGCAAATACTCTTCATCGTAGGCTTGCCCTGGATCGGAGTCGCCGCAAAACAAGGCCCTTCACACGTAGTTCTCTGGTTGCTTGCAATCGTGCTCTTCTACATTCCGTCGGCCGTCGTAGTCATCTACCTCAACAAAATCATGCCGCTCGAAGGCGGCCTCTATCAGTGGGCGAAGCTCGGCTTTAACGAAACAATAGGATTCCTCGTAGCATGGAACCTGTGGTTGATGGCGATCTTGAACACATCGGAGATCGGGCTTCAGGTGACTCAGTATGTGCGATACGTCATGGGCCCGGGCGCCGAGTGGCTGACGGACAGCAAGTGGTTCAACGCCGCGGTGAGCCTGGCAATAATCAGTGCGCTGGTGATGTTGGCCACCGTGGGACTCGGCGTCGGCAAGTGGGTGCACAAGGTGGGCGGCGCGCTCATGCTGCTCACCTTTGCCGCGGTCCTGATCCTTCCGCTGCTGAATCGAGCGCACGGCTCCCTGAGTGAGTATCATCCGCTGCAAACCGAGATGCCCGTGCTATCGCTTATGACCTTGAACCTGCTCGGCAAGATGGGCTTCGGCGCGCTCGGTGGTTTCGAATACGTAGCAATTCACGCCGGAGAGTGTCGAAATCCAGTTCGCGCCATCAGCCGGTCGGTCCTTGTAGCGGCGCCGGTCATCGCGGTGATGTTCATTCTGGGCACAAGCTCGATGCTCGCGCTGATCGGTCAGGAGCGCGTCGACTTGATAGCGCCAATCCCGCAGGTGTTGAGTGAGGGTCTTCGCCCGCTCGGCGTAGTCGCAGCAGTGGCGCCGCTCACGATCATGGCTCTGCTTGTCATCCGCGTAGCTCAATCAAGCGTGATGTTCGCCGGAACCACGAGGCTTCCGATGGTAGCGGGATGGGACCGTTTGCTTCCGGACTGGTTTACGAAACTGCACGCCAGGTACAAGACTCCCGTCAACTCGATTCTATTCGTCGGCGCTGCGACGCTTGCGATGGGAATTGTCGGTTTGATCGGCGTAGGCAAACAGGAAGCGTTTCAATTGTTGTGGAACGCATCGGGCGTATTCTATGCGCTAGCCTATCTGGTGTTGTTTGCGGTGCCGCTCATCGGACTGAGAGGGTCGAACTTCCGCGCGCCGCTGTGGTTGAAGATCGCGGCCCTGTCGGGGTTACTGATGACGCTTCTCTACGTCGCGCTTTCGATCGTTCCGATCATTAAGGTGGAAAGCCGCTCGAGTTTCGCGGTCAAGATTGGGGGATTGATTTTGATCACAAATCTGATTGGACTTGGGATCTGTCTTCTTGAAGAGCGGCGCAAGCGAGCTCGAGCAGCGGTCGTTCTGGATTGATCTGTCCTCAGCGTCCTCAGCGTCCTCTGCGGTTATTCTTTGATCGATGTCGGGACTCAACCGCAGAGGACGCTGAGGACGCCGAGGATCAGCAAGATCGTTCGCGGTATTCGCAGTGACCCGACTCGGGTGTGATTAAAACTGGGACTTGGGTGGGACTTAGGTCAGCGGGAACTCAGAGCGAGGAATCGAGCGTTCCGCCCGGCAACCCCGTCGGGTGCGATGTTTAGTTACGGACGCCGACGTGGACTCCTGGTTCCGTTAGGTGCGGCATAGAGTTGAGCGCAGGAACATTTCACCCCTACGGGGTTGGCAACATATGGAACTCGCCAACTATAAACATTCTACCCCTACGGGGTTCCAGGGAATTCTCAGGACACTTATTCCGGCGAAGAGTCGCGGCGGTTCCCGACTCAAGTCCGCTTTTAATCACACCCCCCACTCAGTCGTCTTGCTGCCAATTCCCTTCTTCGTTAGAATCCCGCCAATCTCGTTGCTCAACCGGTGGAATCCAATGTTTCGGAGGTTACCAAACGCTATGTCTACCAAAAGGTCTGCCAATCGATTATCGCTGATCTTGAGTGTCGTACTTACCGTCGCTAATTTCGCGATTGCCCAGCAACCAGCAAAGCACCCGCTAAAGCTTGACGATCTTGCGCGCATTCGCGAAGTGCGAGATCCGCAGGTGTCGCCGGATGGCCAGTCGGTTGCCTACGTCGTTTCAACGATCGACGTAAAAGAGGACAAGGGCAGTTCCCATATCTGGATGGTGAGCTTCGACGGCAAGAACGATCGCCAGATCACCTGGAGTCAGGATAGCGAGTCGTCGCCTCGCTGGAGTCCCGACGGTAAGTATCTTTCGTTCACGTCGTCGCGGCCCGGCAAGGCAAAAGGCAGCCAGGTGTGGCTGCTCGACCTGAGCGGCGGTGAGGCGATGCAGCTTACAGACTTCAAGGGACGCCTGCAGGGTTACGAATGGTCCCCCGACTCGAAACGTTTGGCGGCAGTCATCGGCGATCCTGATCCGGAAGCCGAAGCGAACGCCGCAGCCGCTGAAAGCGGCGGCAAGCCGAAACCTCCCAAGCCCATCGTGATCGACCGCTATCATTTTAAGCAGGACGTGCAGGGCTATCTCCTGTCGGGGCGTCACAGCTACATCTACTTGTTTGATATCGACAGCAAAAAACTCGAGCGGCTCACGAAAAGCAAATGGGATGAGTCGAGCCCTTCGTGGTCGCCGGACGGCGGTCGCATCGCCTTCATGAGCAATCGCGCCGACGACCCCGATCGCGAGCCGTCAGCGCAGATGTTCGTGGCTGCGGCGAAGCCGGGCTCTCCCGAAAAAGCGTTGACCCAGGCCACCAGCCGTGGAGGCCGTGCACGCCCCGAGTGGAGCCCCGATGGAAAATGGATCGCGTTCCTCGAAGGAGACGAGAAGAAATTCGGCGCTTACGGAATGGAGCACCTGACTGTTGTGCCGTCGGACGGCAGCAGCGCTCCAACCCGAGTGCAGGCCGCGGAGGACCTTGATAGAGGCGCCTCGAATCCCCGCTTCAGCGCCGACGGAAAATCAATCAGCTTCTTCGTGACTGATGATCGTTCGGTCTATCCAGCGCGGGTGAATCTGTCTGGCGGCGCAGTCGAACGGCTGATGTCGCCGCCAATCATCGTGTCGAGCGCAACAACCGGAGGCGGACATTCGGCGGTGCTTTCCGGCAGTGATACAAAGCACACAGAGGTGTACGCAATGGAAGGCGCCGCGCTGCGTCAGCTTACCCATCAAAACGACGCGCTGTTCGCCGAGCTGGAAGTGGCGGCCACCGAAGAAGTCAGTTTCAAGAGCAAGGATGGAACTGAAGTTCACGGCTTGCTGACATACCCGGTGGGTTACGTAAAAGGCGCGAGGGTTCCCTTGCTGCTCCGAATACACGGCGGTCCGAACGGACAGGACGGACATTCGTATAGCGTCGAGCGACAGTTCTTCGCGGCGAATGGTTACGCCGTGCTTGCGGTGAATTATCGAGGCAGCTCGGGCCGAGGTCAGAAGTATTCGCGATCGATCTTTGCCGATTGGGGTCATTACGAAGTCGACGACCTGCAAGCCGGCGTCGATCACGTGATCAAGATGGGCGTCGCCGATCCGGACCGACTGGGCGTGGGCGGCTGGAGCTATGGAGGAATCCTTACAGACTATATGATCGCGAGCGACACGCGCTTCAAGGCCGCGACCAGCGGCGCGGGGACGGCGTTCACGGTTGCGTTCTACGGCACGGATCAATACATCATTCAGTACGACTACGAGATCGGCCCGCCGTGGAATCCGAAAGCCTGGGAGACTTATCAGAAGATCTCTTATCCGTTCCTGCATGCCGATCGAATCAAGACTCCGACGTTGTTTTTGGGAGGCGAGCGCGACTTCAACGTCCCGGTGCAGGGCGGCCAGCAGATGTATCAGGCGCTGAGGAGCCTGGGCGTTGACACGCAGATGATCATTTACCCGAACGAGTTTCACGGCATCCAGCGCCCGAGCTATCAGCGTGATCGGTATGAGCGGTATCTCGGGTGGTACGACAAGTATTTGAAGAAGACGCCGGAAGCAGCGAGCGCTAACGGTGCTGTGCGGTAGCGGCGGTACTGGGCCATAGTGAGTTACTCGCTCAGGACCGCGACGAGTCCTCTGCGTCCTCGGCGTCCTCTGCGGTTGATTCCCAGCACTGATTAGGAAACCGCAGAGGGCGCAGAGAGCGCGGAGGATTGCCCGGTGCCGGCTAACACTAGAGTGATTAGGTCTAATGCCCTTGTTGTATGATCGGCATCGAACTGCAAAGAGGTGCTCCGATGAGAAAGAAGACACGGGCAAAACTGTTGGGCCGGCACATCGTCGTTGACCCGAAGGTCTGTCACGGCAAGCCCACCTTTCGGGGCACGCGTATAATGGTCTGGCAAGTGCTGGAGATGCTCGCTGATGGGTTGGCCTGGGAAATGATCATCGAGCAATGTCACAAGAGCATCACCAAAGACGCCATTGCGGAGGCGATTAACTGTCGGGCGAAGCCTTCCTAAAGCACTCGGACGAGTTTGTACTAGAAGAGCGACAAACTTCAAACACCAAATCCGGATCGTTTGTCCATTGAAGTAGAATAAACACGAGAGGCGCTAGAGGTGGAAACCAAGTTCAGGCCAATTCCAATCACTATATTAGATTTCTTGGGCATACTCCTTCCTGGCTTTGTGTGGCTGATTCTCTTGGCAACTACCATCCAGATTCTGGTACGCCAAGGAGACGCAGCCGCTCAAACACCGCTAGATGTTTGCGGAGAGATAGCTTCAACACTAAAGTCTCAGGAAATATGGATTGCTGCCGTGACATTGATTGTTGCGTCGCTCATTGTCGGCTATATCCTTAAACCATTTGCTATGCGCGTCAGTGAATGGTTATCCAGATACTTGTTCAAATTAGAGAAGCGACATAGGGGAATACCACTACAAGCATTTAGATTTCCTTACGATGAGATATTTAGGCACACCGATGGTTACCAGAAAGCAGGCAAGTTGATTCAAGGAGTGATTAAGTGTTCTCCAGACAAATTGTTCGGTAGTCGGTTGTTCGCCGCATCCAAGAGGTACCTCAGATTAATGGCCCCCGCCTTGTGGGAGGAAAGTGAACGTATGGAAGCAGAGGTTCGAATGGCAGGCGCGCTCTTCCTTGCTTTTCTATACAGCACTGTCCTAAGCACACTGAGCCTAATTCTTGGATCTCTTCATTTCCGACAAATCCAGAACAAGTCCGCAACTTGGACCTGGTGGATTCTATCTGTTTGCTTAGCCTTTGCTATTGGCACAGGCCTTAATCGCCTACGCATTAGAGAGGTCGGATATACTTATATGAATACCCTAATCGCCTTTGGCTGTCGTGAGGCTGCGCTGGAGCAGGGCCATGAATCCAAGAACAGAGATGATGACGATTAGTTTTGATAGGTAGGGAAGCGATGTTTACGACGTCAGGTTTTCGATATTGGAGACCACGACTTGAAACCCAAAACCAAGCTATCGGCTTCGATGACCTTGACCCAGTTCGACAACGGGTATTGGTACGCTGTCGAGCTCAAGAATTTCGCGGACGCGATCGGAATCCCATCTGCCGGCAAGCTCCGTAAGGACGAGCTCGAGAAGGCTATCAAACACTTTCTCCGAACAGGCAAGATTGAGAGCCCTACTAAACGTGACCTCTCGAAGACGGGAATCAAAGATGTCGAGCACGGCTTACGCCTCAACCTTCCAGTAGTTCTCTACACGAACGACAAGGAGACCAAGAGTTTTCTCGAGCGAGAGGCACAGAAGCTCGCTCCGGGATTGAAGAGGAAATCCGGCGCGCGCTACCGGCTCAATCGTTGGCGCGAAGAGCAGCTCACCAACGGCATCAAGATTACTTATCGAGATCTGGTAAAGGAATATGCTCGCCTTTGCCAGTCTGATGAGCCTTTTAAGAAGATTCCTTACGTATGTTACATCAACTTCATGAGCGACTTCCTGGCTTCAGAGAAAGGGGCCACGAGAGAGCAAGCGATTCAGGCCTGGAAACAAGTGAAAACACTGGACTGCCCCAAGACCTATCTGGCGTGGTTGAAGTCACAATCCGCGAAGTCAAAGTGAACAGCCCGACGGTTTAACCTACCGTATGGTGATTGGCCAATCCTGTGGGGATGAATTCCTTCGCTGCGCGCCAATCTTAAACTCACCGGCATGACTCAGCGCAGCCACCGTGTATAATTAATTCTTCAAACCGCAACACGACTTTCTCTATCATCGCGCAAGGAGATTCTATGAAAGGCTCAAAGCCGGCCTCAATGAAGAAAAGCAAGAAGCCAGCTCGAACGAACACTTCTACAAAGAGCACAAAAGGCAAATCGGCGGCCGCCTCAAGCAACGCCGCCAAACAGTCCGGCGAAACTGCTGCCGCGGTGGCAAAGGCTCCCGTTGTCGATCAGGAGCTTCAACTGCCAACGACTCTCGGCAAGGTCAGCATCTTCGGCGGACCGAAGGACCGAGGCATAAAGCCTGACGATAAACTCGCGCTGCCCACCGGTCCGCACAGCGTGTACGAGCGCGTTCGCAGCCTGAACCCCAAGAGTTTCTACTGCTCGATGCGATGGAACTATCACGTTCAGCATCTGACTCCGGAGGAGGTGAAGCGGTCGTGGGGAAACAAGAAGCTGCTGGTGACCAACGCAAAGAATGGGAATGCTGTCGTCGTGCGAGCCGTTGATTACGGACCGCACGAAAACACCGGGCTCGATATCGGGCTCTCACCGGGAGCCGCCGACGCTCTTGGCGTCGAAGTGGGCGACGAGGTTTCAATCGCCGTCGCCGATCCCAAGTTGGCGTTGGGGCCAAAATAGTTCCGAGTTCAGAGTTCAAGGTTCAGAGTTCAGGGTTTGCGGCTTAAGATGCCTGGCTCACATGCGAAGTCGGAAATTGCAAACACGAACCCTGAACCACGAACTCTGAACCCTGAACCACGAACCCCAAACTCTAAACCAGGAACTCTGAACCCGAAACCTTTTCATGATTCGCTATCCCGCTTTCGATCCACCCGAATATCTCGACTGGAAACCCGACGCCGAAGTTGTCGAAAGGTTCCAGCGCACACCTGAAGAAGATCCCGCGCGGGCCGCAATCGTCCGGTCAATCGAATCAGCGCAACTGCTTGGGCTCTACGAAGGACTCCTTCGTAACAGACTCCACGACATCGCTCTGAAGCGATGGGTCAAACAAGGGGTAATTTCAAAGGCCTGGCTCGGCACCGGCGAAGAAGCGACAACGATCGGGCCGGTTCACGCGCTCGATCGCTCCGTTGCCGGCGACGGGCTTTCTACTGACTTTGTGGCTCCAATGATTCGCAACGCCGGCGCTTGTCACGAGATGGGAATGCCGCTCGCCGATATGCTTCGCGGTTACCTCGGGACCGCGGACTCGCCGACTCGCGGCCGAGACCTTCACATCGGAGATTTCAAGCGCGGCGTGCTCGCCCCCATAAGCCAGGTCGGCGACATCATGGCTGTCACTGCCGGTCTAGCCCTCTCGTTTAAGCTGAAGCGTGAGCTTCGGGTTGCGTTAACCTGGATCGGCGACGGCTCGACGAAGTCCGGCGTATTCCACGAGAGCATGAACCTGGCGGCTGTTCAGCGCCTGCCAATGATCGTCATCATCCAGAACAACAAGGTCGCCTTAGGCACGCGATTGGATCAGCATCATCGCGGAAGTTTTTCCGACTGGCCTGCCGGCTACGGTGTTGAAGGCGGCTCGTTCGATGGGAACAACGTGCTTGATGCCTATGCGGCGACGCGGCTCGCGGCCGAGGCATGCCGGGCCGGCCGAGGCCCCGTTCTGTTGATAGCCGACACCTTCAGAATGGGCGGGCATGCGACGCACGATGAGCGCGAAGCGCGGGCAACCTTTGACGCAGAGCTATTCTCCTACTGGGGCAAGCGCGATCCAATCGGGGTGTATGAAACGTTTTTGATCGAGGGCGCTCTCGATCTCGAGAGCGGGCGCATGATGAAGAGTACCGATGCACTGCGCGAACGAAATGCCGGGGTGCTTCGCAATGTCGAGCGACGCGTGATCGATGAGGTTGATCAAGCGGAGATTCAGGCTCTCGAGAGCAAGCGATCTCACATGCCGCGGGCGGAATCGGCCGCCGAGGGAGTCTATGCTCAGGCGAAGATGGCCGAAGTAGCCTCAGCAGTTTCGTGATTGCACGTGCTCTGATTTACGCCGTCTGAGATTCGGGTGTGATTAAAAAGCGGAACTTGCAACGGATAACGCACCACGTAGTAACGAATTTATTCGTTGGGATTCTGAGAAACGAATAAATTCGTTACTACGTGGGAAGTCCGGCTTTTGATCATAGCTCTGACATTCAGGTCATTCTTATGAAACCAATCGTAGTGTTACTTACTGTCCTTTGTTTCACTGCTGTTCCAGCAAACTCGCAAAAGCGAAAGAAGCCGGCGGCGCGTTCGCATGCAGCGGCCCAGCCGTCCGACGCAAGCAAGCCGCGGTTGATCGGATCGACCGTTGTCATTATGACGAAAAACGGTGATCGCATCACCGGCGAGTTGCTCGACCTGACAGCTTATAGCGTACGAATCAAAGCCGACAATCTGGAATCCTCAATTGCGCTGGATACGGTCGCTTCACTGTCGTTCACAGGCGCCGGCCTTCCTAACGAACGAAGTGACCGGCCTATTGGACCAGTAAGACCCGAATTCGCTCGCGACGCAGAGTTGCCGCTCGGTTTCTTTCAAACCCTTGCGTCGAGCCTGAAGCCGGGCGTCGACTATACGGAATATGGACGGCAATTGACGGAATTGCGTCGCGCGACGGAACGGTTTCTAAGCAAGTACAGCTCTACCGATAACCCCGCCGAATCTCGAGTAGTATCGCTGCTCGGCGGGGCGTTGACCGATTACACGTGGGCTCGCGCAGTCTGGACTTTGAAGTTTGGACGGTCGAGCGACGGCACAATCAGCGACAACGAGTCTCCGGTCGTCACCGATACGCTTGCATTGTATCCAGACCTGCGCGGACCGGCGGCTGCGGGAGCCAGGTTGTCTGCCGAGAAGCTGATTGCGGGTTTGTGGAGGAAGGCTTCCGAGAAAACGGATTCAGCCAAAAAGTTGATCTCATCATTTCGCTGATCTTATTAATAAGCAGAGGTGGTTCATTTGCTTGCGAGGTTCTCGCTTTCAACGTCAGCATCGAAGCTGGCGGAACCGAGTTCGGATCGCGAGCCTGCGAACGAATACCGTTCTTCGAATGTCCGCGCGATCTCGTCCAGCGGAGCATCCGAATAAGCTCCTCGATAATTTACATACTCCATGTGCTGATTCCCGTCGGCGTCGAACGGATGGTATAGCGAATCGTTTACTCCGTCGAACTCCAACGGCAGCAGGCGAAACTTTTCACAGAGCTCGATGTTGAAGGCCGGGGTTGCCTTGACCCACTTTCCTTCGAGCAGAATCTCCGTATAGCCGTGCCAGTAGAATATGTCGGTTTGCATCGTTCGCCGCATTCTCTCGGTCGAAAGATGGTTGCGCACATCCGCAAAACCCAACCTCGCGCCAATTCCGATTGACCTGCAACAAGCTGCAAGCAGAATCGCTTTGGAAACGCACCACCCTCGTCCAGTCGACAGCGTGGTGGTCGCCTTCATTCCACTCACGGATAGATCAATGTGATAGGGATCGTAGCGTATGGCGTCTCGCACGGCGTAGAACAGATTTGTTGCGCGCTGAATCTCCGAGTTTGCGCCGGCTGTATTTTTCGCTACGAAGTCGGCCACCGCGGGGCTATCGGATTCAATCGTGGGCGTGGGCAAGCGTAGTTCGTCCTGACTCATATCAGAGTCAGCCTACCTGAAGAACTACGGTTGATGGTAGTGATTCAGTTCAGAGTTCAATCTTTAGCTTGCCGTTTTTTCAAGCTACAAAACTCAGAGCAAGCTAAAGCTTGAACTCTGAACCTCAAACTGACTCACGACACGGTTGATCCAACTGATGAAAGCTTTTATGCTATGTAGTAGACGGAAGCTTTGACGTGTTCGATCAGTGGAGCGAGCTATGATTTGTCATCACTGCGGCACCGAGTTGAAAGTCGGAGGCTACATCTCGCGAAGCGATGAATGCCCACGTTGTAGCTCCGATGTCCATTGCTGCTTGAACTGCGATAACTACGACCAGCACGCGCATAACAAATGCCGGGAGCCGCAAGCTGAATGGGTCACGGATCGCGAGAAAGCAAACTTCTGCGATTTCTTTATTCCCAATAACCTGCGGCAAACGAGTGCCTTCAAGAGTCCCGCGGCAGACGCGCGCTCTGCCTTCGACAGCCTCTTCAAGAAATGACATGTAGGGGCCATTCAAGAAACAACATGTCGGGGCGATTCAAGAAATGACATGTAGGGGCGGCCCTCCGTGGCCGCCCCTGTTTCAGCCAGGGAAAAGCGCGCGTAAAGAGGGGCGGCCACAGAGGGCCGCCCCTACATGTGTATGCGCTCCCGACCTCAGAACATCGACTTGTCCGACAATTTCGTAGTGTTCACCGGGCGGATCGTATCATCAGGTCCAAGCGAATATTGAGTAGCGGCAAGCTTCGCCTGGGCGCGCGCAACGTCTCTCAAAGTAATGATCCCCAGCAGACGCCCGTCATCCGTGCGAGACACCACCGGGAGCTGCGACAACTCGCGCTGAGCCAGCTTCAACACCACGGTGTCGAGCGTCTGCTCCGGATGAGCGTGGACGACCTTCTTCACCATTACGTCTTCGAGTAACTGACTCTGGCGTCCCTGCCCTTCGAGTCTTCTGAGATCCCCGGTCGTGATCAGCCCAACCATCCGTCCGCTGCTCAGCACCGGGTATCCGCTGAACTCCAGTGAGCCAACCACATCAAGGGCCTCCCGGACGGTTATATCGTTTGGAAGCGTAACCACATCGTGAGTCATAACCGAAGCCGCGGTTATCCCCGACAGAATGTCCGCCTTCGGCTGCTCGATTAGATGAATTCCGTCCTGGAACATGAATGCCTCATAGATCGAGAGAGGCGTCAGTCGCGAAGCCACCGCGTAAGCAATCGCGTTGGCTACCATCAGCGGCAGGATGATCTCGTAGTTGTAGGTCATCTCGAAAATCAGGAGGATCGAAGTAATCGGCACGCGGATCACTGCCGCAAACATAGCTCCCATTCCTACAAGCGCAAATCCCCCGCGCGCGATAGCGGCGTTGGGCTCCACAAATATCAGCGCGTGCCATACTGCGACGCCGAGCATGCAGCCAACGAATAACGATGGACCCAGCACGCCTCCCGACATCCCTGACCCGTAGCTGAATGCAGAAGCGAGTATCTTCGCAAGCATCAACGCCAGCACTGCTTTCAGGATCAACTGATCTTCGCCGCGAAGCACGTTCCCAAGAAAGTCATAGCCGAGACCCAGTGCGTTCGGCTGCCATATGCCGATCACCCCTATGATCAACCCGCCGATAGCGGGCTTTGACCAAATCGGCACGTGAACCCGATCGCGGAAGGCGAAACGAAGCCACAGGATCAGTTTCGAAAATGCAACGCCCACTATGCCTGCGGTGGCGCCCAACCCTGCGTACGCAATCAGTTCTCTCGGATCGTTGAGCGCGTAAATGTTTGCGCCAATAAACAGCGGATGCGCGCCGAGCAGCCACCGTTCAATCGTAGCGGAGATTACCGCGGCGATTACGATCGACGCTGCCAGCTTTTGATTGAGGTCGCCGATGATCTCTTCGAGCGCGAACGTGACCGCGGCTATCGGCGTGTTGAAGGCTGCCGCAATGGCCGCCGCCGCGCCTACCGGAAGCTGGTTCATTTGCTTACGGCGCGGGATCGAAAACATCTTGGCGATCAGATGCGAAAGCGCGGCGCAAATCTGAACGGTTGGTCCTTCTCGTCCGAGGCTGGCGCCGGTACCCACGTTGATCGCCGATATCACCGCTTTGCCAAAGGCGACGCGCATTGGAACGCGCCCGTAGTTCATCGAATAAGCGATCTTGACTTGCGGGATGCCGCTGCCCCGGGCTTCGGGCGCGAAGTAGTGAATCAGCAAGCCGGCGGCCAGCCCTCCACCGGTCGGCACTATCAACATCCACAGCGAGTGACTGCGACCCTGACTCGCGATTGCGCGTTCGATCAAGTTTGCCGATATGAGCCGGATGAGCCAGTGATAGCTTACCGCGACGAGTCCGCACGCTACTGCGATTGTGACGGTGAGTACAAAATACTTTTGGTTGGTGGGAAGGCGAAGCCGTTGGAAGATGCGCGTGGCGTTGAGCTCGACGCTGCGCCACCTCTTGATGAGTTCTGTTTGTTCCACCTTCGCTTAAGCTGACAAGAGATCCGTGTAAATCCGTCTAATCAGTGTCATCAGTGGTCGATCATTCGAACGAGACCACCGATAGACCGCGGATGACCCGGATCTGACTGATCCGCGCGGACCACTGGCTGCCGCGCTCATTGACGTGCGCCAACTGCAGCAACTTTCAGATCATTTGTTACTTTCTTCACGCCCGCGACACTCTGAGCGACGCGTTCCGCGAGCAATTGCTCTGCGCGTGACCGCACGGTTCCGGAAAGCGTGACTGTGCCGTCCTCTGCTTTGACTTGCATGGTTAGAGTGTTGAACGCATTCGTTCGGTACAGCTCAAACTCAACACGCTTGGCAAGATCCGTAGTCAAGTCAGCCGGCAGCGAGCTTGCCGCAGGAGGCTCCGTCGCCGCCTGGGGATTCGTAACGTTCAGGTTGTTGGTCACGCCCGCAACGCCATCAACAGCTCGCGCGATTTGCTCGGCTCCGTTGCGCTGCGCGGGCGTTTCAACCGTGCCTGACAAGGTCACTGTCCGGTTGTCGACTTTGACGTCAACGCTCTTTCCTCCCAGCTCTCGACTGTGAGACAGGGCTTCGAGTATCGCGACGCGAATCTCCAGGTCCTCAACGTGAACGCTTTCGCTCGACGGCTGGGCGCCGGGCTCGATCGCGATCTCGTTCTTTACTTCCGTAACGCCGGGAGTGTCCCTCGCGATTTCTCCGGCGAGCGACTTCGCGTCTTCGGACGGCACTCGCCCGGTAAGCGTGACCACTCCATTGTTGGTGTTGGCATCGATGTCGAATCCGGCAAGACGCTTTGAAAGCCCGACTGCAGTCTTCACCTTTCGAGTGGTGGCCGCGTCGCCGGAGGATGAGAAGAGAGAGCTGAAGCTTCCGGGCTTCTTCCAACCATGAGTGTAAACGTAATAACCGGCGACACCCACTACGACGAGCAGAATCAGCAGCGTTATCAGCTTTCGCATTCAATTCCCTCCCCTGCGTAGAATTTAGATGATAGCACCCGGCTTATATTCAACGAAGGCAACAACTCCATCAGGCGTATTCAGTTCGGCTTGCGAGGAGAATTAACCGCTGATTCACGCAGTCTTCGGTACGCTGATCGGCGCAGATCAGCGAAACAAAGTCAGCGCAATCAGCGGTTAATCCTAGCCGGGTCATGCCGTTGCTCATCGTCATCTGTATCATTGCGAGCGCTTTCAAGCGGGCATCTCATAAATTCGGTAGACCTTCGAGCGGCGGCCACCAACCAACTCGGCCGCGCGATTCATCATTATGTTGTTCTCCAGCACCCAACTCATCTCGCCCGTTCCCAGCCCGGCGGCTGGGGCTCGACGATATATTTCGTCCAAAAAGATCGACCCAATCCCAAGGTTCTGGAATTCAACGATGCCGCCCATCGTGATGACACGGATCGCGCCGATCTTGCGCGAATGCCATAGCAGCTTCAGTAACCCAAACGGCAGCAAGCGCCCGTTTATCTTCTTCAGCGCGCGATTTATGTCGGGCACCGCAAGCAGAAATCCTACGGGTCTGCGACCTCCTCCTTCAGTTTCCTGTTCGGCAATCAATACCACTCGCGGATCAACGATTTGCTTGAGGTCTTTCGCCATATGGTCGAACTCTTCTTCGCTCATCGGCACAAATCCCCAGTTGCGACTCCAGGCGTCATTGTAGACCCTGCGGACTATGCCGACTTCGTTTCTGAAGTCCTTCATGTTTACCGGCCGAACGCTGATGTTGCTCTTCTTCCTTAGTCGTTCGGCGACGCGCTGAAGCTTATTCGAATGATTGAAGTAACTGTCGGCGATGTCGTAGGCGTACAGATCCATCGCCTTCTTCAATCCGCACGCCTCCAGGAGAGTCGCGTAGTAAGGCGGGTTGTAGGTCATCATAACCATCGGGTCGAGATCAAATCCTTCGACCAACAACCCGCATTCATAATTGGTTGAAGGATTCACCGGACCGCGGATAACTTCCGCGCCACGCGCGCGAACCCAGTCGCGCGCAGCTTCAACAAGAGCGGCCGCCGCCTGGCCGTCGTTCTCCGCCTCGAAGAAACCGAAGAACCCGGCGCGCTCGTTTTGAAACTCGTTGTGCGCGTGATTGAGGATCGCCATTATTCGCCCGACGACTTTGCCATCACGCTCGGCGAGAAACATCTCCGCATCAGAAGTCTTATAGAACGGATGAGTCCGTGTATTGAGGATGTCTTTCTGGGCAAGCCTCAAGGGCGCGATCCAGTGCGCGTCCCCTCGATAGAGCCGATATGGCAGGTCGATAAAGTTTCGGAGATCACGGGCCGAACGCACCGGCAATACTTGGATCGCGTCAGCCATCGGTTCTGCCATATTTGTAGTCCTGTGCCCGGCTGCAAAGGGCGCGTGGTTGGAAGCGCATTATAGGGAAAACACCGGAGCGGCACAACGCTACTGAAATCATCCGGTTGATATTTCCAGCAGACATGTAGGGGCGGCCCTCCGTGGCCGCCCCTGTTTGGCATATTGTTTGGCATATGTGATCTACCGGTAACCAAACAGGGGCGGCCACGGAGGGCCGCCCCTACATGTCTGCCTTACGTTGACCATCCAAAAAAGCACAGCGTAAGATTCCCTTTTGCATTTGGGCCGTGAGGGACTACATGGATGACCGCACTCTCAAGACTCTCGATTTCGAATCGCTGATCAGCCTGCTGGCGCGTCACGTTCAGACGCCGCTCGGCCGCAAGCGAGCGATTGCGCTGTTGCCATCCAGTGATCGCGCTCACATTGATCGCGAGCTTGATCGGACTACGGAGTGCGCGAACTACCTCTCTACCGGTGGCGCGTTTGGCCTTGGTGAGATAGAAGATCCCGAACAGTCCCTCTCCCAGCTTCAGGTCGAAGGCACAAGTCTCGACCCGCAACAAGTGCTCGGCCTTCAGCGAATCATCGGCGCGGGAATGGATGTTCGGGCGCAGTTCTCCGACGCCGAGATCAGGAGCCGCTATCGTGAGCTGTCATCGATAACCGCAAGCCTGCCGGATCTCAGGCGGGTCCTCGCATCGATAAGGGGAAAGATACTTCCTACCGGCGAGATCGACGATGGCGCCAGCCCTGTGCTGCGCAGGATTCGCCGAGAGATTAACGAACGCCGCACACGAATTTATCGCAGTCTCGAATCGTTGATGCACGACCGCGCGCCTTCGGCCATTCAGGAGGACATAGTCACCATCCGCAATGGCCGGTTCGTCATTCCGGTGCGAACAGACGCTCGTTCGCAAATACCCGGAGTCATGCACGGGCTCTCATCGAGCGGGCAAACAACCTTTATCGAGCCTCTCGCTACAATCGATCAAAACAACGAGATGGTCCGCCTGCGCGAGGAAGAAGAGATCGAGATCGCGCGCATTCTGCTGGAAATCAGCGAAACTCTTAGAGCGAACCGCGCCGGCATTGTCTCAATCGCGGACGCGTTGGCCGAGATCGATTTCACGCAAGCGAAAGCAAGATTATCCGCGGAGTTCAACTGCGTTCGGCCCACGATGACCGACAGCCGCTCTTTGGTGCTTGAAGATACACGTCATCCGCTGCTCGAGCACTCGCTCAAGAAAAGTGCCGGCAGGATTGTTCCGATCTCTCTTGCGATGGATGAAACTCATCAGACGATGGTGGTCAGCGGACCGAACGCCGGCGGAAAAACTGTCGTGGTAAAGACCGTCGGGCTGATCGCGTTGATGGCACAAGCCGGATTGCATGTCCCCGCTTCCCGAGCCGTCGTCCCGGTCTTTGGGCAGGTGCTTGCCGACATCGGCGATCAACAATCGATCGCAGCGAATCTGTCGACCTTTACGGCGCACATGCGCAACATCGCGGAGATGGCTCAGAACGTCTCGCCGCCCGCGCTGATTCTGCTCGACGAAGTGGGCACGGGCACTGATCCCGACGAAGGCGCCGCGCTCGGCGTTGCCATCGTAGACTTTTTCCGGCGCGCTCAGGCGACTACCATTGCGACGACTCACTACAACCCGCTAAAGACGTGGGCGTCTCAGATCGATGACGTGCTGAATGCGTCGGTCGAGTTCGACGAAGAAACGCTGAGACCCACTTACCGGTTAATCGTCGGGGTCGCGGGTTCGTCGGCAGGTCTCGAGATCGCGCGCCGAATGAATCTTCCAAGCGAGATCATCGAGGAAGCAAAAGTGTGGATCGACCCGGCTCACATCGAAGCAAGCGACTACCTGAAACGGCTCAAGAAGCTTGTGGATGAACAGGAGGGCCTGCACGCGGCGCTCGAAGACGAACGTCAGGCGACCGCGGACAAGTACGCCCAGCTTGACATTGAATTCGCGCACCGCGAAGCCGGCCGCCAGCGAGAATTCGAAAGCCAGCTCGCTCAGGTTATCCGCGACTTTACCACCGAAAGCGAGCGAGTCCTCGACACTATCAAAGATCGCGCGACCGCCGCCCGATTGAAAAAGGAATCAGAGGTTCGGGCTTCCGAATTGCGAAAGTCCGCGGCAGTGCGCTTGCGCAAACAGGTAGCGAGTGCGCCGGTTGCTACAGTTCCGCTAGCAGTGACCACTGCGGCTCAACCGGCAATTGAATTCGCTTCCGATACCGCGGATATTCAGCCGCGCGACCGAGTCAGGATCAAGACTCTTAATCAGGAAGGGACGGTCGAATCGATCAGTGACGGCGAATACACAGTGTTGGTCGGATCGTTAAGATTCCGCGCTCAACGCGATGAGATTCAACTGATGAAAGCGTCCGCAGCGCCGTCTAAGCAGGCGGGCGCAAAGCCTCGCGGCGCCAGTGCCAAACAAAAGTCCGACGTAGATGTCGATCAGAATTTCACACGCGAGGTCAACGTGATCGGCTTGCGAGCTGACGAAGCTACGGACCTGGTGGACAAGTTCATGGACGAAGCGTATATGGCCGGCGCCGACGCGGTTCGCATTGTACACGGCCACGGCACTGGAGCATTGCGACGCGCGATCGCGGAACTGCTGACTGGTCACGCGCATGTGGACCGCTTCAAGGCTGCGCCTTCGGATCAAGGCGGAACAGGCGCGACAATCGCGGAACTCAAGAAGTAATTCGACTAACTGACAGGGGAGAAGGATTTCTGCGGGCATTGCGGTCCTTTGCGTCTTTGCGTTGAGTATTGTTTCTCGCAAAGGACCGCAAAGCTCGCAAAGATTCAAATCTACTTCGGCCTGTACACCGGCGCCTGCACCGTCGCCGGTTGGCCTTTCAAGTCATCACCGCGAACGCCGTTGATGTCCGCGTAGAAGGACACCTTGCCGCTCTTGCCGTAAGCCGTCGGCGTCGCCGTCGCGAAGTAAGACTTCTGATCAGCGCTCACGGTCACGTTGAATCGATAACCGCTCGCTTCTCCGTCTTCGATGTCCTTCGGAACTGCGTTGAGTCGTATCAATTCCGGGAGTGGGATATTACGGCCCTCGAAACGCCGCGAGTAGATCAACTCCGCGCCGATGATCCGTTGTAACATCTCATACGCCTCGCTCTCATTCACCAGCATTCGAGCGTTGAAGAAGAACGCCCGCCCCTGGGCGTTCACGAGCGCAAGCGTTTCCTGATCCCCGACCAGCCATTCTCCTCCCGAACGAACCAGCACAACCTGTTGAATGTCTTCGGCTCCCGCGAACTTCAGAGAGACTGTCGCAGTCTGCCCGGTGATCATCTCACCTCGCGCCTCGATCTTTTCAGGGATGGTCGAAAACGTGCGCGCAAAGTCAGGCTCGAGCTCCTGGAGCTCGGCGGCTGTCAGACCTTCAACGGCGTTGCGATAAACCGAATGCCTGAAGCCTTCAACGTAACGCTTCTCTTTCAGCGCGCGATAGAAGCCGAGCGCCGCGTCGGTGGGTGACCCGGGCTTCTGCCGAGCGACGACGGCAAACGCAATCAGGAGCAGCGCTAAGACGGAAGCGATTGTTCGAGTCATTTCTTTCCGGCGCTCTGCCCCGTTGATCGGTGCTTCAGCAATTGAACTATGTCGTCCTTCTTTTGATCTTCTGCGTAGCTGGTTGCGGTGCGGCCTCCTGTATCTTTCACCGACGGGTCGGCTCCCGCGTCCAGCAGAATCTTCACTATCTCTGTTTGTCCGACAAGCGCCGCCTGCATCAAGGGAGTGTAATTCCCCGGAGTCCGATGATTCACATCCGCTCCCTTTTTGATCAGCAGTTCCACCAGGTCTTTGTCTCCCATGCCGGCGGCGTTCATCAGCGGAGTGATGCCGGTGTTATTTGCGGCGTTGACATCGGCTCCTTCGTCCACCAATCGGCGCGCCTCGATGCCGTTTCCCACATTCACGGCGCTCAGCAGCGGGGTGTTGCCTTCGGCGTCTTTCGAATCACTTGAAGCCTGAGGAGTCTCAGCCTGGGAGTTCTTATTTGACGTCGACGAGTGACTACAGGCAGGGATTAAGAGCGCAAGCAGGATCAGGGCCAGGGTCTCTTTGCGCATCACAAACATTCCTTTCATACAGCGTGAGAATTTGCTCGGCAGCGCCGAGTTGCAGAGCCGTGAATTTACCATAATCTCGCGCACGCTTCAAAAAAGGCGGCGGTCTGCGCCTTCAGATTCCTTGCGTGCTTTGCGGTCCTTTGCGTCTTTGCGTTGAAATAAGTTCTTGAGATTCCAAGTCGACGCTTCAACGCAAAGACGCAAAGGACCGCAAAGCACGCAAAGCCAGGAAAGCTTCCGCGGTTGGTGCATGTGATCCGGCGCTGTATAATGTCGGGCCGCATCGAACCTGGCCCTAAGAATCAAGACGAGGAAAAATCATGGACCTGAATTCAACACCAGCCGAGGATCGCTTTCGAAACGAATTTCGAAGCTGGCTTCAGTCGAATATTCCTGAAAGTTGGGACCCTGCCGGTCTTCAGGAAGAGGACTCAAAACAGCGCTTCGAGTTTCTGCGCGCCTGGCAAAAGAAAATGTACGAAGCCGGATGGATCGGCATTCACTGGCCCAAAGAATATGGCGGGCGCGGAGCCACGCTGATCGAGCAGACCATCTTCATCGAAGAGATGGCGCGCGCAGCCGCGCCTCCGCTGATAAACGTGCTCGGACTGTCGCTTCTGGGACCGACGTTGATTGCTTATGGAAGCGAGCAGCAGAAGCAACGCTTTCTGGCGAATATTCTGAGCGCCGATGAGATCTGGTGTCAGGGTTACTCAGAACCAAATGCCGGTTCCGATCTGGCAGCTCTCAGGTCCGAAGCTGTTCTCGAAGGCGACCACTTCATTGTCAACGGCCAGAAGACGTGGACGAGCTTCGGCCACTTTGCCGACTGGTGCTTTGCGGTTGTGCGCACCGATCCGGATGTTCCAAAACACAAGGGCCTTACTTACATGCTGATCGACATGCACAGCCCGGGCATCAGCGTGCGTCCCTTGAAGCAGATGACCGGTGACTCGGAATTCAACGAAGTCTCTTTTCAGAACGTGCAGGTTCCGGCAGAGAACGTTGTCGGCAAGGTAAACGATGGATGGAACATCGCGATCGCTACGTTGATGTTCGAGCGCGGGACGCTCGGTGCGAGTCTCCAAATAACCTTCAAGCGGCAGATTGAACGGCTGATCGAGTTGTCGCGGACCCTCGATCGCGGCGGAAGGCCGGCGAGCGAGGACCCGATCATTCGTCAGAAACTCGCACAGATGTATACCGAGATTGAGATTTTCAGGCTCAACCAGATGCGAGCTACAACCAGAATGTCCAAGAGCGGCGTACCCGGACCCGAAGGCTCGATTCAAAAAATATTCTGGAGCGAGATGAATCAACGAATGCAGCAGGTGGCCCTGGAGATGTTGGGCGCTTACGGCCAGTTGACCAAGGAGAGCGAGTACGCAATCGACCACGGCCAGTGGGCGCATGCTTACCTGCGTTCGCGTGGGAACACGATCGAAGCGGGCACTTCGGAGATTCAGCGAAACATAATCGGCCACTTTGTGTTGGGCTTGCCAAAGAGCTATTGAGCTTTGCGCTCTTTGCGGTTCTCTGCGTCTTTGCGAGGAACAATACTCAACGCAAAGACGCAAAGGACCGCAAAGAACGCTAAGAATGCAGCGCATCAGGAGAACAAATGGACTTCGAACTAAACGAAACTCAAAAACTTTTTCAGCGATCCGCCCGCGAGCTTTTTGCGCAGGAATGCCCGCCCGCTCTGGTCCGCGAGATGATCGAAAAGAACGAGCCGTACTCCGATGTCGTCTGGAGCAAGCTGGTCGAGCAAGGCTGGACCGGTTTGACCTTCGCGGAAGAAGACGGCGGACTCGGCTTGAGTACGGTCGAGCTCGCGATCGCATTCGAAGAGATGGGCCGGGCGCTGGTACCCGGCGCCTTCCTGTCCACGGTTGCTCTTGCGGGATCGCTGATCGAAAAAGCTTGCTCGTCCGAGTATCGCACTCAGCGGCTTCAAGCGATATGCGACGGCGGACTAAAGGCGACGGTTGCATTGCTCGAGAAGAGCGCCAGTTGGGACATTGACTCAGTGAAGCTTGCAGCTACAACTGTTTCCGGCGGTGTCAAATTAAGCGGCACTAAACTTTTCGTGAGTGACGCCTCGGTGGCCGACTACATAATCACGGTCGCGCGTTCGGAGACCGGACTTGTGCTGGCTTTCGTGAAACGCGAAGCCGAGGGTGTGACCATCAAACCGATGCCGGCAGTTGATGCAAGTCGACTGCTCTACGCGGTCGAGTTCAATGACGTCGTTGTGAGCGCGGAAGACGTGGTCACCGACAGCGCGACGGCTCGCGCGTCGCTCAAGTACGCGCTCGACGTAGCCACGCTTGGGATCGCCGCTGAGATGGTTGGTGGAATGCAATTGTTGCTCGAGGCTTCAGTTGAGTATGCAAAGACACGGAAGCAGTTTGGGAAACCGATCGGCCAGTTTCAAGCCGTGCAACATCATTGCGCCAATATGTTGCTGATGACCGAGAGCGCGCGGTCCGCGGTGTATTACGCGGCTTGGCTGATGGGCAATGACCTGCAAGCGGCTCCAGTGGCCGTTTCCATGGCAAAGACCTACGCCAGCGATTCGTATCGAGAAGTCGGCAATCTTGCTATCCAGGTGCACGGCGGCATCGGATTCACATGGGACGAGAACATACATTTCTACTACAAGCGAGCGAAGGCGTCAGAGCTCATGTTCGGCGATGCGACTTATCACCGCGAGCGAATAGCAAAGCTGATCGTCGATCGCCAGAGTGAGCCGGCAAGAACGGCAACGGGCGCCGCGGACTAGTTGCGTGTAACAAAGTTTTTGCCGGCGATTAAGGGCACACATGTATGGGCGGTCCTCCGTGGCCGCCCCTTAATGAGGAAGCGCTTCATCGAAGGAGGGGCGGCCCCACGGAGGACCGCCCATACATGTGTGCCCTTAATAGCTAGCGAAATGAATGTAACAAGCACTATATCGAAGAAGGTTGTGAAGATAACAAAAGGTGATATCGGGTGTTAGGTGTTCGGCTGTGTGCCCAGAGCCTAAACCTAACACCCTTCGTAACGCCCGTCGAAGAGGCGGATTCTTAGAGCGTTGATACGCGCGTTCCTTAGCCAATCGGCGTGCCAAAGAGAATTGCGGATTTCGGATTTCGGATTTCGGATTGGTTCAATCTAAGCGCAGAAGGATCCAGTGATAAACCCAATCAAATCGCCTGGTTGAGTTAGGTGCCGATTGTGAACAGCTAGGATCAGGTTTAGCCGTGATGCATTATTCAAATATTTGAATTTTTTCGTGTCCGCTTGTGGGATGACGTTTTCCCAGAGGCGAGAAGCCCAGCCCTGCACGAAGCAACCCTCACATCGAGGGGCGTACGAGGGTTTTAGTAAAGCCCTGAAATCCTCGCGCCAGCAAAATAGTGAGAAAGTATCTCTTCATGATCGTGTCCTCGGTCGGCCATCACCGCGGCGCCGATCTGGCAAAGGCCCACTCCATGTCCCCAGCCCGCGCCGATCAGGCTGAAGCGCTCGGGATATTCTGACTGTTGCTCGCGGGCCCCACGCACAACAAAAGCCGAGCTGTATAGATGCGATCGCGACAGCGCTCGCCGAATCTCAAGCTCCTTTCCGATAACCAGCGTGCGGTTCTCGCCGACGATCCTGAGCTTGATGATTCTTCCCGATTCGCCTCGCTCCAAGGCGACCAGCGAATGGACCCGTCCGAAGTCGACCCCGAGTCGCGCACGCAGAATCTCGCTAAGCTCCTGCTGGCTGTAATCCACATGCCATCGATAAAAGTCACTCGTCTCCTGATCAAACCCCGGCAATACGCGCGCGAGGAGGTCGGGAGTTGGAACACCGCAATAAGCAACCGGCGTCGATGTGATCCAATCCTCCGCGTTGACTTCGACTGACAACGGTAAGCGGTGTCCCGGCACCTCGCTGCCCGGGCCATCATAGATCGGTTTCAAGTATGGCACGTCCTGATCGTCCCACACGGCGCTATAGGCTTCGGTCATGCCGCCGCAACTTTTAGAGTAACGCGCATCGCAAATTTCTTCGCCGTACACCAGCACCTTGCCGCGAGTGGCGCTTATGGCGTCGAAGGCAGACTGAGAAAAGGCCTTCGAGATTCCCTGGTACCTCTGGCAATGATCGTCCGCGCACACATCGAAGTCGCGGTGGCTCTGGCGATCGTACCAGCGAACGATTTCGTCTCGGTCTCCGACCTCCTGCACGCTTTGCGACCGCGAATGCGTCTCGGTAACGCGCTCCCTGGTTAACTGGGCAAGCAGCCAGCTCCTCGAGACTATCGCGTGAGCGCGTAAGAGCTCAGCCGGGCACGCCGCACTCATTTCGGATGAGATCACGCTTACCAAATACGACTCGAGCGGAAGCCGATTGATGATCCTCAAGCCGTCCGCGCTCGGCTCGATTATCAGCTCGCCTTGAAACTGCTGCGACTCTTCGCGCTCCCAGTGAAAGTTGAGTCCAATCTTCACTCCCTGCACAGTAAATCGACACGCCCGAAAATCAGTTGGGGTAATTTTAATCGCCGGCGCTGTCACTTCTCGTCCGCCTTGCAGCTTAATTGCGCCGTTTTCCGGCGACGCTCTGTAGGCGCCTTCCTTAACCGGGACGCCATCGCCGTCAGTGAATGATCCCGAGAGTACAAACCTTACTTCGGGCGCGGTGTTTACAAGCCCGACACGAATCACCGGTTCCTTGTCCATTTTAGAGATCACCACTCGGGCTCCTCCACTTTCGGCAATGAGCATATTCCATCGATCAAATCGTTCACCAACTCTCTGCTCATACTGACTTCTGAAAATATTGCCGCCATCCTCGGCCCGTCGATCTTTTCAAAGTGTTCGCGCTCGGGAACGACTACGACGCCTGCCATGTCGATCGCGCCGGGGCTTACAACCAGGCGATCATCTCCGTCAGCAAAGAAGCTCGCAGGCCGGTGTTTTGAGCGCGGGAAAAGATACACTGTCCACATTTTGGGATCGTAAGTGCATACGATGTTGATTAGCGGTTCCTCTCGGTCAGTCTGCAGGGCCAGCTCTTTGATCACCTCGTAAACCCAGTGCGAAACTTCGTCGGGATTCCCGCCGCGACTTATGACAATGCTCCGACCACAACCGCCAAGCGTGAACAACTCAAAATTGTTCCGCGCGGTTTCTTCGCAGTAAGAACAGTCCTCGGACATCACCGGTTCGTCTTCGAACAGGTGCTCTTCAACCGGCAACAGCTCGCGAGCGCAGGCTTGAAAGTGCAGATGATCGGGAGCCGAGGCGCCACATTCCGGCCCGTTATACAAAACGAAGTAACTGGAGCCAAGGTCCTTTGCCAGCGTCAGCAGTGTTTCAACATTCCCCGCGATCTGCTGAGGGATGTGTTCCCGATGAACAATCGAAAGATGACGGTCCAACACCGGAAACGGATTGCACAGAATAACCAGCTCGCCGTAGCCGATTCCCTTCTCTTCCGCCGGAAGGTGTTCGGGACACAGGAAGCACCTGCGACGTTCTACTGACTCCTTATCAACAGCAGCGGCGGTGCTTCGAACGCGCAGCGGGTTGTGCTGGATGACGACCTCGGACTCTTCGACTTGAACGCGTTTGGTTTCAACCTGTGCGAACGCGTCCCGGCCTTCACGCAGCAGCGGCCACGCATCAAACTGTTGGTCCAGCAACGCCGCAACTAATGCCTCGAGACTCGAGTCGCTCTCGTCTTCCAAATAATCACGAAGCTCTTGCTCACTGATGAGCCTGTCATCCCAGTTCATTGCTGGTTCATCCTCTTTCTCGCCAATATCTCGACCGCGCGCAGGTGATCCTTGTAAGCGTCGTAACGGTTTGCGGTCGCGATCGGAAGCGCAGCATCCGAGTTCCCTTCCCAACGCCGGGCAAAGTACACCGGCTCAAAAGTGCGAGCGATCTCATACTCTCGGCTTATTCGCAGAGCGAGTGAATAATCCTCGCCGTAGCTGACGTTCGGGAAACCCATCTGTCGCAACACTGGAACATAAAAAGCCCTGGGCGCGCCGAGGCCGTTGATCCTCAGCGCGTTGTTGCGGCCGTTCTCTCGGGTCCACTCACGATGATCGATCAAGCCGGGCGGAATCTCATTCAGATCGAAGTCTACAATCTTGTATGCTCCGATCATCATCGCACACGGGCCGGACGGACCTTCGTCAAGCTTTTCGACTATTGTCGCAAGTGTGCGATCGCTTGAATACAAATCATCAGAATCAAGCTGCACGGCGTACTCACCACAACACGAAGAGTAGATTGCTTCATTCCAGCAGCCGCCGATCCCAAGGTCATTCCTGGCCGGCTGCAGGTGAATCAGCCGCCTGTCACGCGAAGCAATCTCTTCAAGGATCGCAGAAGTGCGATCCGTCGAATGGTTGTCGACGACGATCACGTTGAAGTCAAAGGGCGCTCGTTGAGAGAGCGCACTGCCGACGGCATCCGCGATCGTGCGCTCGCGGTTGCGAACGGGAATCACGACGCTCGCTCGCACGGGGAACACTTGCTCGCTGCGAGTAACAGATTTGAATTGCGGAGCGAGATACGCGCCAATGCGTTTGAGGTGCTCAGTCGCGACCTGCTCCATTTCGATTTGGTAATCGCGTTGCCGCGGATCAACGTAATCGAATTGACGCTGCCCGCTTGCCCGGGTGTCCGCAGGCACGCGCGTGTAAAGCGGCTCAGGGATTCGCAATAGCGTCGAATCGATCGAAAGCTTGAGCCTCAGGTCATATAGCCCAGCCCATCGCAACCGTTCATCAATGGGTCCGTGATTATTGATTGCCGCGTGGGCTGCGCTCCTGGAGATCAAACAGGCGGCGCCGAAGTCGAAGGTGTCGCGAACGCTCCCCGCTTGGTAGTCAATCAACGGATGATCGATAAGCTCGGCGCCAACAGCATCCTTGAAATCCGAGTACACGAGACCGGCGCTCGATTCTTCGGCTACCTGGATGATTCGTTCGAGCGCGTGCTCTCCAAGATTGATATCCTGACCCGGAAGGACTATCAGAATGTAGTCAGTCTTAACCGAATCGAGCAGCCTGCCAATCGCCGAGCCGCTGAAGAAGTCGCCCTCGATGAAACTCGTCTTGCTTTTCAGAGCCGGGCCCAATGTCAGTTCGCTCACGTTGTGACTCACAAACAGCAGCTCGGAAACTGCCGCGCTTTCCGCGAGTGTTTCGACCATCTCACGCGACGACTGAGTGTAGCTCCCGAGCACGGCGGTTACGGTCGGCATAGGGGCCTCGCGAGGATGAACCCGGTCATCCGGTTGGAGCGCATGAAGTCAATCAGTGCTTGCTCGACGACTTTGCCCGCCGAACGAGTTGCGTGTCTCATGAGAACCTGATCACCGTCTCGAATCAACATGCCCATATGAAAAACATCCAGATGTTTTTTGGTTGAAACGAACATAATGATATCGCCGGTACGAATCAGAGAACGCACTTTCGGATAACGGCGCTTTGGAAAAAGACGAAACGTAACCCGTCCGGGAGGAAGACCCGGGACGCCGCTGAGCAATCGGGTCTTAGGGATGCTCTGGCGTCCTCGCGTTAGATCAGCGACGGCTCCCCGAGCGATATTTCTCCGCAGCCACGCGGTCATAAAGTGATTCCGGCGAAACCAATCGACTTTCCCGCTTTTGTATCTCAGGTGGCGCAGCTCGCGGAAGAACCTCGCCGGGGTCTTCGAACACGACAGCGCCAGCACGGTCTCGACGTAGGTGACGCAATCAAACTCATCGAAGGAAACGCGAAAAATCTCGGGACTCTCGGGTCCGCCTCCAAGAGGATTTTCGGCGTAGCGCCGATCGCGGAACAGACCTGAGATCCGGACCAGGCGTTCTTCGAGGCCCTTCTCCCGGTTGAGACTGAACAACGCTCGGCTTACCCTGCGCTTATCGAAGCCGACCGGCGTGTTAACTTTTTGCCGCTTTCTCATTCGTTGCGAACCGGGCCACACTGTCATAGCTCGACTGAGTCATCTCCGAGCTGTTCGCGCGTCACGCGGGTCATCAGTTGTTTCAACGTTTCGCCCGTGCTTGCGAGCACGAATGCATTATCCGCACTCGACCAATCGAGTTTGTAACTTGCCATCCGCGCAGAAACCCACAGTTGATTCACCGAAGAGTTTGGGCTCACGATGAATCTCCCGGGCTCGCCTTCCTCGAAGCTGACAGTCAAAACATTGCTCTGCACCTGAACATCGAGGTCGCGGTCTTCGGCAAGGTCGCCGAACGCGCGCTCTAATTCAAGAATTGCCTGCTCGGCTTTTTCCTGAAACTCAGCTTCGGAGATTCGCTCAGTCATTGTTCCTCCGATCGACCACGAGTGGTCATTATAGACGATGAAGATTGAATCCTGCTCGGAACTCATGTGGAATTTCGGTCAGCGGGGCGGGGCGCCAATAAAAGCAGTCCTCGGCGTCCTCAGCGTCCTCTGCGGTTTTCTGAATCAGTACTGGGAATCAACCGCAGGGGACGCTGAGGACTGCCCTTGCTTGCGACCTGCTTTTTCCACGCTAAGGGAATTGCTCCTGCTTGTAGCGCCGCAACCGGTTCGCTATCATCTTCAGTTCTTGAATTCAGAAAAGAGGAGACAATATGGAGAGGACTTTGATCTTAATCAAGCCCGACGCGATAGGGCGAGGAATCATAGGGAAAATAGTCACGCGCTTCGAAGAAAAGGGATTGAAGCTGGTCGGCATTAAGCTCTTGAAGCTGACCGATGAGCTTCTGAATGAGCACTACAGTCACCTGCTGGACAAGCCTTTCTTTGGCGGGACCAAGCGGTTCATGCAACTGACTCCGGTCATTGCGATTTGTCTTGAAGGATTGGACTGCGTCGAGACGACTCGGCGGCTTTGTGGAATCACCAAGGCTCGTGAAGCTGCGCCGGGGACGATTCGAGGAGACTGGGCGATGAGCGTTCAGGCGAACCTGGTTCACGCGTCCGACTCGATCGAAACCGCAACGCAGGAAGTTAAGCGCTTCTTTGCCGATTCAGAATTGTTCGAGTACGAAATATCACTAACTTCGATGATCTACTCCGAAGACGAACTCACGTAGCACGGACTTCAGTCCGTATCTTTCTCTTTGGAATGTTGCCGCGGCCGCGCAGATAGCTTTCCCAACAATGTTAAACAGAGACTTCGACATAATCACGTTTGACTGTTACGGCACGCTCATCGATTGGGAGAACGGCATTGTCACTGCCTTTCAAACAGAAGCCGCACGCGACGGCGTCGCGCTGGCGGCGGACGATATCGTTACCGCGTATGGCATCGAAGAACCGTTGGTCGAATCCGGTCCATATCATTCTTACGGAGATGTGCTGGGTGAAACGGCGCGGCGAGTTGGCGCGAGGCTTGGCTGGAATATCGAGCCCGAGCGCGCCGGCTTTCTGGCGGCGAGCCTCCCTGACTGGACGCCATTCCCTGACACCAACGCCGCACTCGAGAGGCTTGCGAGCAAGTACGAACTGGGCATTCTGTCGAATGTTGACGACGATCTTCTTGCGGCTACGCGAAGACATTTCCCGGTGAGCTTCGACCTGATTGTCACCGCTCAACAAGTCAAGTCATATAAGCCGGGAGCGGCGCACTTCACCGAAGCGCTCGAAAGAACCGCAGGCAAGCGCTTAGTGCACGCGGCACAGAGCTACTTTCACGATGTGGTTCCGACGACCAGGCTCGGTATTCCCGTCGTATGGGTCAACAGACACGGCAGCCCGGTCGAGCCGGGCGGCCCGCTTCCAACGCACGAAGTTCGAACTCTGACCGAGCTGGCAGATTTTATGGGAGTTTGAAAACTACATTCGCCCGGTCATCGTAATATCCGGCAATGAGCAGCCAAAACATTCGCGTGGAAGATAACAAAGTGGCGGGAGCTTCCGCGTCACAAAGCAAAACAGTACCGGTTCGCAAACGAAGAACTGTTTTGAAGATCACGCTGGTGATCATCGCCGGCTTGCTGGCTTACACCGCCTATGATCTTTTGATACCGCGGACGTCGCGCATGCGGAGCTTCGATCCGGATGAAGTGGCGCGGCTCGACACTGCGATGTGGCGCTCGTATTACGCCAGACAACAAGTGAAGCTCTACAATCAGATGACCGAACTTCTGCGAACGCAGTACAACCTGCCCTTCGTCCGGTCGAACACTGTCGCGTATCAGGCTGCCAGAGCCGCTTTCGTGTTCAAGGGCGGCCATAGCAGGCAAGACTACGAGAAAGCGCTTCCCTATCTCGTCAGCTTCTACACTTCTCTTCACAAGGTGAGCGACATTCCTTTTGACATACATCGAGCCGCGAAGCTCGAACTCGAATGGTGGATCATTCACCGCGAGAGGGATAGACACCCGCCCGGTGATTTGGAGCGCGCGCTAGCCGATCTTTCTGGCGAACTCTATCAGATGCCTGCGGAACGCTTTTCTGAATATGCGCGCTTGAGGGCCGAGGCGATGACGATTCGGGACACTAAAGCGGATCAGGGCGGCGTCACCGAAGCGGACTGGTCGAGGATAGACGCGTTGCTTCACCAATCCTGGCAATCGCTGTTCAATGTAGTGAACGGCTAGCGTCAGATCGCGGCACTGGTATGTAAGGGCGTCCCTCCTTTGAAACCGCCCCAACGCCGCGAGCTTTGCGGTCCTTTGCGAGCTTTGCGAAAAAGGAATCTGAGAGATGCGTTAGCGCAAAGCTCGCAAAGGACCGCAAAGCCGCAAACAAGCTAACCCAAGGAGGGGCGCCCACGGAGGGGCGCCCTTACATTTCGTTTCGTTTGGCAACCACTAGCTCGCTGCTTGTTTTATAGCCTCGATTACTTCATCGTCGCCCGGTCGAAAAATAGGCAACACCGACCTGCGATAACGAATCACGCCTTGTGGATCGATTACGATTACTGCTCGTTGAGATCCGCCAAGCAGCGACTTTGCTTCAAACAATGTCGTCACCTCTCCTCGGTCGTCCGCGAGCAAACGCTGTGGCAGCCCGTGATGTTCGGCGAACTGTTTGTGCGATTCAACAGACCCTACCGAAATAGCGACGACTTCAGCGCCCGTAGATTGATAATCCGTCCAGCGGTCTCGCATGCTGCACATCTGCTTCGTACAGACGGGTGTTTCATCTTTCGGATAAAAGACGAGCGCGATGACTTTGCCGCGTCGATCGGACAACCGCCAGGTCTGATTGTCAGAATCGCGAAGCTCAAAATCCGGCGCCACGCAACCAACCTTTGTGCACGTCTCGGGTCTTGCGGTTGATGAGCTCATGCTTTTCCTCCGTCCTTACTTGTTGAGTGCTCCGTGCTTGCGCAGAATCTCAATGGTTCGATCTATCGGCAGGGCTTCGACTGTATGGCCCCTGCCCGTCACCGTACTGGCACGAAACAGTGAGTTGTAGACAGCTTCCTCAGTTGCTTCGATGACCGCGAGGAAGAGCGGGGACATTGCGTCATTCGAAAGTAGCTTTACATTTCCAGCGGTATACTCGGCCCCCGGCTCCGCGCGAGCTCGAACTCTCAAGTCCGAAGCTGACGAGAACGCGATGGCATAATCTCCGCTGCCGTTGCTCGCGGCAGAGCCGGTGCGCGCCAGCCCCATCATCGATCGCGCCGCCAGCCTCTTCAGATTTCGAGCGTCAATCGGTGCGTCAGTAGCAATGACTACTATCACTGAACCGTCAGCGATATCTGAACCGTCGCGGCCAAGGGTCTTGCTGCGCCTCGATGGATCAAGCTCCGGCTTCAAGTAGTAACGGCCCAGCTCCTGGCCTACGGGCACACCGGCTATCGTCAGCACGCCGCCGAAGTTAGTTTGCACAAGCACACCCACCGTGTAACCGCCCAATGACGCGGGCAGCTTTCGCGAAGAAGTCCCGATGCCTCCCTTGAAGCCGAACGCAACGGTTCCCGTGCCGGCGCCCACAGCTCCTTCTTCGACTGCTCCGCCCTTCGCGCCTTTGATCGCGCTAAGGACGTCATCGCGGGTTACGTGACGCCCACGAATGTCATTGAGGTAGCCGTCGTTGGTTTCTCCGACAAGAGGGTTGACCGACTGAACGTCTTCATTACCCTGAAGCCCCAGCACATAATCGAGAACCGCGTCAGCAACGCGCGGCACACTGAGCGTCGAGGTGAGCAGGATCGGAGTTTCGATCTCGCCCAACTCGTTTACTTGAGTCGAGCCGGCAAGCTTGCCAAAAGCATTACCGATGAAGACGGCTCCCGGGACTTTCTCGCGAAACAGGTTTCCCGTGTGCGGCACGATTGCGGTAACGCCAGTTCGAATGGTGTCACCTCGAATGATCGTCGTTTGACCAACCTGAACGCCGGCTACATCGGTAATCGCGTTGAGCGGGCCCGTCGGAAGCACGCCCGGCTTTAGCCCTATGTCTCTCGCGCGTGGTCTGTCGTTCTTTTGCATAGCCGAACCGCCGAGAGTCGCACCCAGCATTATGGCAATTAAGAGGAGTTTTATGGTCACTTCGTTCCTTCTACGTCGAGGCTGTAAAGGCGTTGCGATTAAAGCAAACAAAGTGAGCTTGGGCAACTGGTCCGTAGCGGGCGTTCAGAGTACCGACTTTAGTCGGGTAGTGCAGCGCGAAAAAGAATTTATCGAAAGCGCGAGGCACTGCCCGATCGGGATAGAAACTGGGCGCACAGCACTGCAGATCGAGAGTGACCGTCGCCTCTAGATCGCGACGGGTTCCTAGTTCGACTGCCGTCTACGGTTCCCAGAGCCC
>DATNBZ010000241.1:0-5184 GCA_035607285.1 Blastocatellia bacterium
ATCCGTATCCTTGGCAGCGGCTAAGCGGACGGCTTGCGGTTACGACCTAAGATAGGAGCCGGATGCGGTAACTCCGCACGTCCGGATCTGTGGAGGGGGCGCGCAGCAATGCGCGTCCCTACTCCGACTTCCAGGGAATTCTCAGGACACTTCTTCCGGCGAAGAGTCGCGGGCAGTTCCCGACTCAAGTCCTGCTTTTAATCACACCCGCGGCTCGAAGGTTGAGCCGCTTGAAGTTGACCGGTCCGGAACCGGGTTGCTACTATTCAACTCCGTCTTTGATGACTTGCTGTTGATTGAGACTGCATCAGAGATTTTGAATTCCGAGTGGGGCCATAGCTCAGCTGGGAGAGCGCATGACTGGCAGTCATGAGGTCAGGGGTTCGATCCCCCTTGGCTCCACCACTTACCCAACCTTACGTTCCTTCATTGTGACAATCTTGTGACAATTTGTTTCAGAGGCTGCGCGCTTTTGCGGTTTCATCCTGAATTATTTCCTGTTGCTGAATTGCGCAAGCCGCTCGAGTGCCTGGCGCTTTCGCTCATCAGTCGCGTGAGTGTATCGCTTGGTCATTCTTAGAATGAATGGCCGATCCCACCAGTTGCTTACCTGGACCGCGCCGGCCACCTCTGCAGGACGGGGGCCATCTTTGAAGGCTATAACTGCTTCCGAGTTCCAATGGGCTTGTATCCTCCGAGTGCAGGAGTTTGCCCTTTGCCTCGAGCACGAGAAGATGCGGGTATCCGTGAATCGTAGGGTACCGAGACAGGAACTTTTAATTTGAATTCTGATTCGCTTGCCTGCCCCAGGGAACCTACTAGAGTCACACTGGTCCGTAGCAATCAAGTGCGAGCGACGATGGACCGCCGACAACGCGCAAACCGGCGCGGCAATGTTTGGGTGGCTGTGGGCGCGTGTATCCTCAACGAGAAGTTAACAATTCTTTTCTCGAATTGAATGGGCAAAGCCTGTGTGATATAGAAGACACCGGCTCACCCGGGTCCACAGCTTTTTAGGCCTAGAATAAACCAATGACTGCTGAAACCCATTCGCAGCTTGCGCACTTTATCTGGAGCATATGTAACCTGCTCAGCGGGCCCTTCAAGCGGAACGAGTACCGCAGGGTAATTCCGTCACCACCAGTGGTGTGTCGATTTGACTGCCTGCTTGCGCCGACAAAGGCCCAGGTGCTCGCCGAGCACCCGAACATTAAGTCCAAGCCGAAGACCGTTGCCCGGAGTCTCTTGCAGAGGATCACAAAGCGATCGTTCTCGCGGAGCGCGCTGTGGCCGGGCTGCTCGACGACCCAAACGAGCTCGCCCCTGACGTTAACGCTTATTTCAACGCCTTCTCGACAGTGTCCAATATCGGGGAGCTAGGTCGCGGCTATTCAAACGCGGGTTTCTTGGGTAGTGACGGAGAAATGATGAATCAGAACGCTTCCTCCCAACCGCACATCACTCGTATTACTACTAGAGAACCGTCTCCGACTGGTGCCTGAGCCCGAGGAATTTGCCCTTAAGGCGGATTTCCTCGCCAACCCTCACATCCACCGCGCGATCGCGAATCATTTCGCTACCACGCCCCTGCCTGCACTCGGGTTGGCCGTCGTCATCCTTCATGCGGGTCTGAACCAGGCTTTGGATTCGTACGTTGACCTCGTAACCATCAGACTCGCGAGCGAGACCTTGTTTTCGTGGGCGAGCGGCGCTCAGTCGGCGGAGTTGCATCGTTTCCTAAGGATTACTCGGCACCGCTTCCGCGGGTTATTGCGCCAACTCCAAGAGCAGGTGTTGCGGAAAGGCCTGACCGAGATTATTGCTACAGCGGACTTGGTCTCTCTGACGGCTACTCTCGCGGAACTTGTGGATGACCAGGCTGAGTGGCTGGATGTGCTGGGCGCAATGGGGGATGTTCAAGCAGAGGCGCTGCTTGACGCTGCTGTCGCCTCGCGAGAGTCTCTCAGCTTTTATTCGAGCTCGCTTGGCAGTTTGAGGACACGAAATGAGCGCGTTTGCCAAGCTTTTGAGACTGCAATCGGCCCGGAGCGACTGGTCCGGCTGCTCCTCGCGCGAGGCACTCTGTCGAGCTTCTTTCACATCGTCGAGAATTCGACGCTCGCTGGGCCACTAGTTGATCATCTGGACGCTCATCTCTTGCGCGTGCTTTGTGACCGAACAATCGAAAATGACATATCGTTGGGCGCCATTCCGAACTTGATTCGCCGACTGACCATCCGAGATGTGAACACGGCTCAGCTTCTTCACCGACGCATCACGCCGGGCGGCTACGCGATGTTGGTGAAAACGGCCGGAACCATCACGGACCTCATCGGGCTGTGCGCGATACTGCCATCTGACATCGTCGGCGAGCTAGTGAACGAGATTGATGTCGACGACGTGGACGCCCTTGTGAATAGGACCTTGGCACGGCGAAAGTCAATTGGCACGATCGGTGTGCGCTTCCATCAGCTACGGGCTACGCATTCTGATGTGGCCGACAGCCTGGAGCATCTGCTTTCTGCCGAACGGTACTTCAAACTTGTTGTGGAAGCAGGCACGGTAAATGAGTTATTTAGAGTCTTCAATAGTGCAAGTGTTGAGATGACTCGCGGTGTGGGACTGCGCTCATCGGGCTAGTTGGGAGGATTTGAGCGCAGGTGTCAGCGAATTCGAGCACGCGCCACGCTCGTCTATGACAGAGATGGCTTTGGGCGCCGCAAAGGACCGCGTGGCCCGGGAAAGGCCGGAGGAACTCGAGAACGTTTCATTTGGGTCGTCAGCGGCCCGGTTGGGATTAGTTTGGAGGTTGGTTCCGGATCAACGATCGACTTGGGTATCCAAATTCCTTGATTTCATGCCGGACCTCCAAGGCTGGCCCAATGACTCGGCGTTCCTCAAGTGGTGGTGTGAGATGCTTCGCATTGTCACTGACCCCGACGTGGCAGACGAGGACGTAGCGAGAGTCCTGGAACTCGGCAAGCAGCCGAAGGTCACCGAACTTCTTCGCCAGTCGCTTGGCGCCGAGATCTTCTATGTATGCTGGCGAGTGTGGATAGTCGTGACGACCAAAAAAATTGGGGCAAGTCTTCAGGAGCTTATCACCTCTAACGTAGTTGACAAGTGGCTGGCATCCGTCGACGAGCGTTTCCTCGGTACCAACGACTCGCACAGTCGCGACGTCTGGTTGGCCGTAATTGGTCTGCTTGATGCTGCGGGAGCACTGCCCGTCCAGTGGCGGACCCGGAAGATTAGGGCTGCGGTCGAAAGCGTGACTGCCGTTGTGGACCGGGTGGTAGAGCACCGTCCAGAAATCGCGGCATTTCTTTGCTTAGGCTGGGAGCGAGTTACGAATCGGTCAATCGACAGGTGGTCGTGGCAGAGGATTGCCTTAAAGGTCCTTACCCTGAGAAGACAAGACGCCGACTACGTTACGCTCGCGTCGGTACTTCGCAAAAAGACTAAGTGATCGTCGTCAGAGAGGCGGCTCCATCCGGATTCAAATCGTCGAAGGCGGCCTCTATCGCGACTCTCTCCATCCGCCGCGAGTGTAATCGGGAAACTTCACCGGCCCGCTTCCCTGTGCAACCGACATCTCACTAAGCGGGCCGGGCGCGCTCACCGCCGCCGCATCGTAGACGTCCATATCGGGCGCGAGTCCTTCGCGCATGCATTGCATCAAGCGATAAACCATTATGAAATCCATCCCTCCGTGGCCGCCTCGCTTGCGCGCCAGCTCGCCAATGTTTTTCCAGAGCCGATGCTCGTGTTCAGGCTTGTGCTTGTCGAGATTCGTCCACTTCTCGCCGCCCTCCTGGCCATCAAGATACAAACGCGGCGGATAGTCACGAAAGACTCCCTTCGTCCCTGAGATCAAGTTAATGCGGTCGTATGTACGAGGAGTGCTGACCGTGTGTTGAAGCATGATCGTCCGGCCCCTCTCGGTTTTGATCATACTTGTGTTGATGTCTCCACATTTGTATTTTTCTTTACGTTTCGTGCTGTCGGAGGCGATGTGCTTGTCCCGATACTCGGCGAGGCTGACCGACAGGGAACTCATGGAAACCAGGTAGTCGAACCGGTCGCCTCTGTTGATATCCATATACTGCGCGACCGGACCGAGCCCGTGAGTCGGGTAGAGATTGCCGTCGCGGGTCACGTGAGGGAAGCGCCGCCAAAGCCCCTCGCTCTGATCTTCGAACAACAACGAGCGAAGATCGTGAATGTAAGCTGCCTCGCCGTGGATCAGCTCACCGAACAGCCCCGCTCGCACCATGTTAAGGACCATCATCTCGTTGGCGCCGTAGCAGCAGTTCTCCATCATTATGCAGTGACGGCGAGTCCTCTCCGATGTGTTGACAAGCTCCCAGCATTCCTTGAGCGTCACGGCGGCGGGGACTTCGACGCCGGTATGTTTGCCGTTCTTCATCGCGGCGATCGCCATCGGCACGTGCCAATCCCACGGCGTCGCGATGTAGATGAAATCCACGTCGTCACGCCTGCATAGATTCTCGAAGTCGTGATCGCCGTTGAAGAAGAGAGCCGGCGCCTTGTGACCTGACTTCTCTATCACGCGCTGGCCGTTGACGCACTTGTCTTTGACGACGTCGCACAACGCGGTGATCCGCACGCCGTCGACTCCGAGAAACTCGTCGAGCATGCTGGTTCCACGCGCGCCGACGCCTATTATTCCGACGCGAATCACCGCACGCGGCTCGAACCTCATGCCGATCACGCTGCCGGCCGGCGACGGCGTGATCGGTTCTTCAGCCGCGGTTGAGGACGCACGGAGGTCAGCTAGTCCGAGCGTAGCGCCCGCCATCGCTGCTGATTTGATCAGGTCTCGACGCGAGATCTTTGAGCCGTCCTGCTTCATTGCAGGTTCTCCTTGCAGGCAGGAATGGTTTCCAGAGCGGCGAGCATAATGGAATTCTAAAGAGGATGTAAACGCGGTTTCGTTGGCTTGCGCGGGGCGTACGATCGAGGCGCAGGGATGCATTCGGGTGGAATCGACAAACTTAAGTTTGTCGGACATCCCGGGTGACCGAGCGTTCAGAGTACCGACTTTAGTGGATGCGGCCGACAAGGCTGCGAATCTTATGGGGTGAAAGTCCCCTGCCGTCAATTGCCCGATTCGGACGGCTAGCATATCCGACGCGAGGTGAGGTAACGAGCCTTGCGGTG
>DATNBZ010000246.1:0-7088 GCA_035607285.1 Blastocatellia bacterium
ACCAGCGTTACATTCAAAGAGTTCGGCGTATATTACATTCCAATTTTTCTGAAGCCGTTCAGGGAACCGGCGCCGAAACCGGCGCGACTGGTAGACCTGGCGGAATTTGACGTTCGCGCCCCGGAAGAAGCCAGGCAAGCCTATGCCGCGGCGATGCGTTCGTTTCGGGAAGGTCAATCCGATCAAGCCGTGTCAGAGTTGCAGCGCGCGCTGATGATCTATCCCACTTACTTTCGGGCGCTGAACGATCTGGGTGTGATTCTGATGAAGAAGGGCAGATTGGATGAGGCCGCGGAGATGTTCGACCGCGCCGTCAAGATCGCCCCGCGAGTCTATTATCCCCGTCTGAACCTCGCCATTATCAACACCAGACAAGGGCGGCACAAAGAGGCCCTCCGAGCGCTGGAACAACTCTACAAAGAAGTGCCTACGATAACGGATGTTCGCATAGCACTCGGCGACTCGTTGATGGCGAACAATCGCCTTGATGAGGCCGAACCTCATCTGCGCGCGGCCCTGAGTGATTCGAAGCTCGACGGACCTGCGATTGGAGACGTCCACTACAAACTCGGGCTGCTGCTGAATCGAAAGCAGCGCTACGAAAACGCGGTTGAGGAATTGAAATTGGCGGTCGCGGCGCTGCCCGACTCGGCTCGCGCGCACCTGCAACTTGGAGGCGCATTGTTGCAGATGAAGCGTTTGAATGCCGCTGAACGCGAGCTGGTTGAGGCTTATCGAATAGGCGGCTCGCGGATGGGAGGCGCTCAGCTTATGCTCGGCCAGATCTACCACGAGCAAAAAAAGTATGATCTGGCGCTTCATTCCTTTGAGCAGTATCTGACGGATGTGCCACAAGCGCCGAATGCGGCAGAGATAAGAGGAGTGATCGAGAAGATGAGGCTGGCGCTCAATTCAAAATAAGAGCCGATCAATTACTCAAACAAAGCATGAAAGAAGCCCCGGTTGTTGAAGACAACCGGGGCCGTTTAGTTGAAGCACCTTCCGCGGCGCTGTGCGCCGAGGTTTAGAAGTTGAACCTCAGTTGGAACTCAATGATCCTGCCGCCCGGATCGTTCGTGCCGGACACCGTAGGATCACGGTAGGCGGCGCGAGTCTCTCCGAAGTCAGTAGCATTGGCTCCGATGGTCTTCAACGGGCTGTTTACGCTGGCGATGCTGCCAACGAAGAAGTTCGCCCGGTTGAAGGCATTCAGGAACTGAACACGCCCTTCGAAGTTTGTTCGCTCAGTGATGCGAATCCGCTTCATCAGGTTCAAATCAAATCGCGCTGTCATTGGGCCGTAAAGAACCAACCGGTCGCCCAGTTCACCGGGCGTGGTTGGTGGTCCAATGTAAGGCGCGTTCGGATCAAGCGTGCCGCCGTTTTCAAACGCCGCCTTTGTGTTGGCGATGATTGAATCGGGTAGCCACAGCACGACCCCGTGACACGAAGGATCGCACACGGTGGTCTTGCGAATCTTGATCAGATTTTGTAGCTGCTTGTTTGTGATGTTGTGAAGAACGACGCCGGCATCGTTCTGATTGAACGTTAGACGCCCGCTGGTGAACAGCATTGACGGGCCGGATTGTATGCGGGCCACCCCGCCCATCTGCCAGCCTCCGACAACGCGGCTGAGGATGGGATTGTTGGAGTTGATGAAGGGCTTGCCCGGGCCAAACGGCAGCTCATAGATCCAGTCAACCTTGAACGCGTGCCGAATGTCCCAGGGCGACCCGGCCTTGTCGAGGTCGGGCCTGCGCAACGTTCTCGGACTGCTGAACACCGAGTCCGAGTTGGTGTACGAATTCGACAGCGCTCTTGCGAACTGGTAGCTGCCCTGTACGAGCAATCCATTCGACAGGCGGCGTCGCAACTCGATTTGAAGCGCATTGAAAGTTGTGTTGATGCCGTTCGTCATCACAAACGCTCCGCCAGTCGTCTGCGGATTGACTATGAAGAAGTTCGACACTTTGTTGCCGTTTGGCAACGTTGTGAATGGGACCAACCCTGCGTTTATCAAGCTCGTCATTCGAGCCGATGTGAACGCGATGCCGTTGGCGACACGGCCAGCCTCGCCTCGCAGCAAGCTCGTGACGGTCGAAGAGTCGGTTCCCGAACCGATAGCGGTTGTAAGGAGCGGCACATTGACCTGGCCCGCCAGACCCTGATTGCCATAGTTGTCGCCCCTGCCTGCGGCGCGGCTTATGGCCAGATTGTTCTGCGCGGCTATGAACTGAGTCAGGAACCCGTTCTCGAAGATGTTCACTTCGTTGTAATCCATCTGCCGCCACAGGTGTGTGCCGTGCGTTCCAACGTAGCGAATCTCAACCGCCGTGTTCTTGTCCAGTTCACGCTGGAGTCCAAATGTCCACGACTGCGTGTACCCAGCCTTCAGGTTGGGGTCGAAGTCATTTGCGCCAGTGCCGCTGAATGCACCCGGCGTAAGCGGGAAAGCGCTTGTGTCGGACGGCGGTGTCAGCGATGGCAGGTTGGGCCGGTTGCGGAAAAGCACGCCGCCGGCGGACAAAGGAAAGGCCGGCGAGCATGGGGACGAACTGCAAATCGACGGGCTCACACTGAGGGATAAGCTCGGCCCATTATTCGACCCGAACATCGAATTGAAAGCACTGAACCCCTCACGCGTATAAGCAATCGAGTAACCGCCTCGGAGGACGGTCTGGTCGCCGCGGCCGACGATCTTGCCAAGCAGGCCGTGTTCGAACTTCGGGCTCCACGCAAAACCGAAAGACGGAGCAAAGTCCTTGTGCCTCGTTCTGAATGCCTTCTCACCTTCCTGAAGCAAACTGAACTGGGTGGGCTTGCCTTTGAACACCCCGGGGTTGAACAAGTTTCCGTTCCCCGAGACGCCGAAGATTCCTTCGATGCCTGTCCGCGTGTACACCTGATTGTCATTCAGCGGAGACGGCTCGAATTCCCAGCGCAGCCCGTAATTCAAAGTCAGGTTGGGACGAGCCTTCCACGCATCCTGAGCGTACACGGCATACTCGTTCTGGTGATTGTACTCACTGAACGGAATGAACTCGAATGCACGAGTAGCTCCGTTGAGTGTTGCCGAGCGGGCGATCGAGCTGATTCGCCCGGTCAGTAACGCGTACAGAGCACCAGCTTCGCCACGTTGCGTCGAACTAGAGCCCGGGAAATTCGCCGCCGTAAAGATGCTGGTGGATCCTGTGTTCACCGGATCTCCCGTAGCCAGACCGAAGGAGATTTGCGGTACGACCTGCGTGCTCACTGCCTGGGTAAACGATGCGACTCGCGTGAATGCAAACCCGAGGTTCAGCGTGTGCGCGCCGCGCAATGTAGTCAGGTTATCAGTCAGTCCCTTGACGGGGGTGTTGCGGCGCGACTGACTAGTGCGGTTTCGAAATGCCCCAGCATTGAGGAAGCCGCCGCCGTTAACCGCGTTGCCATCCCAGAAGTCATAAAGACCCGGAGCAAACTCCTGAGTGAACAGCGAAGTTCCGTTGCCCGACGATGTGGCTCGAATCTCGTTGATCAGGCGGTCGTTGATTGTCCAACGATGCGCTCCCACAAACGAGAAACTGTTGCGGTGGATTGAGCCTGTCACGCCGGGATGGCCTACGATTAATCCCGAGCCGGGATACACGTTGATCTGTCCATTCACGCCGTCGGGATCCGAGAAGTAATGTTGATAATTGTGAATGAACTCGAGGTGATGCTTGGCCGAAACATTCGCATCGAGCCGAATCGTCGGGAACCACCGAATGTTCTTTCCGGGATCCTGGAATTGGTAGCTCAGACGATTGTAATCGTTATTCGTACCGATGCGGCTGGTCAACGCGCCATCCTTATGTACAGCAGCTTCGATCAGCGCAAGGCCCGCTGCGACTGTTGGATCCTGCGTGCCCGGGAATCCCTTTGAAGCTGCCAGTCCCAAAACGTCCACGGTGTGAATTACGCCCGCCGTGTCCTTATATGTATAGACTCCGGTGCGCGCGGTGTTGGTCATCACGAGTTCGTTGCCAACGACGGCAAGCGAGCTGTATGCATTCGGCAAGGTGAAATATTCGTAGTTGACGAAGAAGAACACCTTGTCGCGACTCTTCAACAGGCCCGGGATCGTTATCGGGCCGCCCAGGTTGCCGCCCCACTGTCTGAGAATAAACGCATCGCGAGGCAGTCCGTCGATGTTGTTGAAGTAGTAGTTTGAGTTGAACGTCTTTGACCGGTACTGCCAGAACGCGCCGCCGTGATATTCCGGCGATCCTGATTTGGTGATGAAGCGCACCTGCACAGCGCCCTCGCCGCCGCTTTCGGCGCCCGGCGTTGCCGTTGTCACGGTGACTTCCTGCACGGCGTCTGATTTCGGCTGAATGCTGGTGAAGAATCCATCCGAGCTGCGCAGGAAATTGTCCTGAATGTTCGCGCCGTCCAGGGTCAGGTTAACCGAGCCCTTGGGCAAACCGTTCATCGATGAAGTGCGTGGCGTTCCGGGCGTCATGACCCCGGGCAACGTCAGCACAAGTTGAAGCGCGTCTCGCGTTGAAAAAGGTAGCTCGCCAATCTGACGGCCCACGATAGTTGTCGCCACCGTCGAACTCTCGGTTTGAAGCACCTCGGCGCCGCCGGTTACAACCACTTGCTCGGTGGCCCCGCCCGTCTCCAGCACGCTGTTGAGTGACGAAACTTGTCCGGCGTCAACCTTCACTTCTTTGACCACGGTCGTCTTGAAGCCGGGCGCGGTGATGGTTACGACGTAAGTGCCATTTGGTATGGATGGTATCGTCCATCCGCCCTCATCATTTGCGATTGCCTTATACTCCGTCTGCGTCTGATCGTGTTTCGCTACGATCTGCGCTTTTGGAATTAAGGCTCCATTCGCGTCTGAAACAACGCCTGTCAATCGCCCCGACGTTATTACTTGCGCTGGAACAAGGGTCGAAACCAGCGCCACAACAGTCAGGAGCCAGAACAGGCGGCCTGTCAACCGCATTGTCATAGGGTAATCCTCCTCCACACCTGTTCTTACCAGGTGATTATTTGTAAACCTTGTGTGAGCGAAAAATCTCAAGTGCCACCAGATCTAGATGCACCTTTTCTCGTCGACTCAAGTGCTGCGGCACACGCCGCGTTGAGTCATAGCGAGAGTCTGGATCTGGATGGGCGCAATCTACACCGCACGTCTGAAAAACGCAAGATCATTTTGGCAGATCATTTTGGCAGGAAGAGGCGGTTCACAAACAAGCCTCCTTGTGTGAGATCGATGCTTTTGGATTCGCGGCATCTTAAACGTTCGTGACGCGCGCAACAGTCAGAACGCTCACTTGCCGAGCGCCCGCTTCAATCAAAGCTAGCGTTGCCGCCGAGATCGTGCTGCCGGTCGTGAAAACGTCATCCACCAGGAGCACGGACCCGCCGGCGATGAGGCGGGGCCTTACAACTTCGAACGCTCGCTCGACCGAGCGAGCGCGATCCGCTGCATCCATACCCGCGCGATGCGGGTCGGTTGCGCGAGTTCTTACAAGCGAGCGATCATCGTATCCAAGATTGAATTCTCGTGCGAGCAACTCCGCAATTATCGCGGCTTGATTGAATCCACGCCGCCGCTCGCGAAGCTTGTGCAGAGGGACGGGAATTACGATCTCACTCTCGATCGCCTCGCGATGCTCAGCAAACGCGCGCTTGATCAGTGCGCGCAGGCGAGGCGAGATGTGCGGATTCACCTTCAGGAACAGGATGCTCGCTTCCAGAGCGCCTGAATAGGAGCCGCACGCGCGTGCCGCGGTGAAGGGAAGCGCCCCGCACATTCCACAAACGCGGTGTTGAGCTGTCGCAGGTCCGCCGGACAATTGAGCACCGCACTTGGCGCATAGATCTCCGACGAAAAGTTTAGTGATTGTCGGATTGTCCCAACATTCCGCGCAAGCTACGCCGTCGTCCCAGGATTCCACGGAGCCCGAACAGACTCGGCATTCGGCAGGATAAGCAAGTCCCAGCAGGCCGTCTCGGGTGCTCCGTAGTACGCGCGGTGTCACGTTGATACCTCCGGAGGTGAAGGTGAACGAACGGGCAACTATGGCGGGTTCGCCGCAATACGCAGCGGGCGACTGGCGTTCGGCGAGAGAGTTCGAAACTAGATTTCCTTTTCGACCAGAAGCCCCTGCTCCATTTGCTCCTGACACTTGATGCAGTGAGGTGTCCACGGAATCGCGTCGAGCCGCTTGACTTGAATATCGTCGCCGCAGTTTATGCACTCGCCGTAAGCGCCCTCTGTGATTCGATCGAGCGCCTCTTCGATGAGCCGGAGAGTGTTTCGCTCATTGGTGCTTTGGGAGAAGAGAAGTTCCTTCGTGTATGAGTTCGAAGCCTTATCGGCGGGGTCCTGGCTGACGTCACGATCAGCCTCGCGGCCATAGTCTTCAGTGCGCTCGACCATTCCGAGCAACGCGCTCCTGCGCTCGGACAACCGAGCCTCATATTGTTTTACTTTCCTTTTATCCATCGAATTCTCCTGGAAAAACTTCTATCCGTCTCTACGCTGTCAAACGCCCTGCCTTTGATACGGAAGGTCGTGAATGATTGCAAACGCGCGGTAGACCTGCTCCATCAGAACCACCCGCGCAAGCTCGTGTGTCAGCGTCATCCTTGAAAGAGCAAGCACGAGATCGGCGCGCTCTCGCACGGCGTTCGACAGTCCGTTTGGCCCTCCAATCACGAATGCGATCTCTTTCGTGCCTGCAAGCCTGTGCTTCTCGATAAGCTCGGCCAGCTTTATCGAGTCCATCTCACGTCCGCGCTCATCGAGCGCTATCAGGAACGGAGTCGACTCAGTTCGCGATAGTAGGTCCTCGCCTTCCTTCTCAATGATCCGCGCCGCGCGTTCGTCACTGCGGTCACGCAGCTCTGTTACTTCAATCGCGGCAAACTTGCTTATGCGGCCCGTGTACTCTCGAATCAATTCCTTGATCGGAGCACTTCTGGTTTTTCCAATCCAAACGAACCGCAGCTTCATCAAGGTTCCGGGTTCCGGGTTCAGGGTTCAGGGTTCCGGGTTCCGGGTTCCGGGTTCTCGCTCCATTAGTTCGTTTCAACTCGGAACCCTGAAC
>DATNBZ010000261.1:0-15186 GCA_035607285.1 Blastocatellia bacterium
TCGGCTATCGAGCAGAAGAATACGTTGGCAGCCGCAACGTCCGTGAAAGGCAAGGTAGTCGATGGCCCTCCGCACATGCCGGTGTCCGCGCGCAATTGGGTCGATGCAGCGATTACGACTATCATTGCCGCCACAAGCAAAACTGCCCGCCGGTGTGCCGGTCGTTCAGCCCGGGTCGTACTGTTCATATCCTTGCTCCTTGCTGTGAGACGCGTGAGATGTCTGCCTCTGGCTCAGAACCTCGCCAGCCTGTCTGTTTCGCTAAGCACGATCCAAAAGTACAGACCGTCGCTGCAGACTCCGTAAGGGAACGTATCAGCCCCGGTGGAGAACGAGCCGATCGGCGTGAAATCTGATGCCTTCCACAACGAAACGCTGTCACCGCTCGGGTTCGTCACGATTACTCGCTCGCCATCGAATGCGGCTTGAAACGGAGAATTCAGCCCATTGCCTCCGAGCGTGGCAAGCACAATCCCTGTTGATGCGCGCATCACGCTCACGGTGCTTGAGCCTTCATTTGGCACCCAGATGTTCGTCCCGTCGAAGGCCGGTAACCGCGGTCTGGCGCCTACATCAACCGAGAGCAGGATGTTCCCGCTTGAATCGAGCTTGTGCAGCTTGTCTACCGAGCCGGCAATGTCATCGGCGACCCAGATGTTTGTCCCGTCGTAGATGACGCCCTGCGGAGAAGAGAATCCAGCGGAGACATTGGTCACCGTCACGGGGTTGAGCGTAACGATCGAGACCGAGGGCCCTCCAACATTTGCGGTCCATATTCGCTGCCCGTCATAGGCTATGCTTGAAGGAAATATTCCAATGTTGGTGGAGAGAACGGTGACTGGTCCTGCCGGCTGCGTAGGGTCTATTTCATACAGAGCGCTCGGAACGGTTAGGCCAGTAACGTACACCTTTCCCAAAGCGCACAGCACCGCGTACGCACTGTTGGCGCCAGTCCATGTATCGAGCACCTTCCCATCACTTGCACGAACTTGCGAGACTGTATTGCCGGAGCGATTAGCTACCCAAACAGCGGAGCCGTCTGATTTGAGAAATTGTGGGTAGTCGCCAACAGTAGTCAAGGCCAGGTTGTTTGCACCCTGAATCGTCCAATTCTGATCGAGAATCGTTCGATCGCCGCCTCGCTTCACCGCCTGATCCATAGTGCGAGTGACAAAGGCCGCCATCTGCTCGCGGGTCACGTTGGTTGCGGGACTGTAGGCGCCCGGCCCGGTGCCGTTGGTCAGGCCTGAAAAGAACGCTTCGGCTATCGAGCAGAAGAACACGTTGGCCGCCGGCACATCAGCGAAAGGCAACGTAATCGATGCTCCACCGCACGTGCCGGTGTCGGCGCGCAACAGGCTTGAGGTTGCGACGATGATCGTCATCAACGCAACCAACCCGATCGCCCGGTGATAAATTCGGCGCTTAGCCCTGCTGTTCATTTCTTTCCTCTCTTAACCCTCCGCGAAGTGCGCTAAGACTAAGGGCTGCCTGTAGGGGCGGCCCTCCGTGGCCGCCCCTCTTTGGATTGCGAGGTCTTTGGAAACCAGCGAGGGGCCGGCCACAGAGGGGCCGCCCCTACACCTCAAAATCAGAAAGACCGACCCTCGTCGAGGTACAAGATAGGTTATAAGTGACAGAGAAGTCCTTACAGCAGGTTGACAGTGTCGTGACAAAGCTCTTACAGCGTATTGATTAGTCGCCAACCGGAGCAGTTAGGTAGCGCGCAACCCCGAAGGGTCGTACGCCCGCTATGCGGGCTTCGACTCTTCGAGGGCTTAGGTGATGTTCGCGTGCTACACGCCGCCCGGCCGATGGGAGATATTCAACAATAAATGATAACCAAGGCATAAAACCGTGCTTTCGCAACGCTTTGCAGGGCGAGCACGGACAATTCGCCGGATTGCGCAAAGAGCATGTCGGGTTGCGCAGACAGCATGTCAGGTTGCGCAGACAGCATGTCAGGTTGCGCAGACAGCATGTCAGGTTGCGCAGAGACATGTCAGGTTGCGCAGAGAGCATGTCAGGTTGCGCAGACAGCATGTCAGGGTGCGCAGACAGCATGTCAGGGTGCGCAGACAGCATGTCAGGGTGCGCAGACAGCATGTCGGCTTGCGCAGACAGCATGTTAGCTTGCGCAGATATCATGTCAGGGTGCGCAGACAGCATGTCAGAGTGCGCAGACAGCATGCATGTTGCGGAAACAGCATGCAGATTGCGCAGACAGCATGTCGGGTTGCGCAGACAGCATGTCGAGTTGCGCAAAGAGCATGTCGGGTTGCGCAGACAGCATGCATGTTGCGGAGACAGCATGCATGTTGCGGAGACAGCATGCAGATTGCGCAGATAGCATGTTAGGTTGCGCAGACAGCATGTCAGGGTGCGCAGACAGCATGTCGGCTTGCGCAGACAGCATGTCAGGTTGCGCAGACAGCATTTAAGGTCGCGCAGAGAGCATTTAAGGTCGCGCAGAGAACACGTCGGGTTGCGCAGACAGCATGTCAGAGTGCGCAGACAGCATGTTAGGTCGCGCAGAGAGCACGTCAGGTTGCGCAGACAGCATGTCAGTGTGGCTGAGCGTCCACTTTTCACTTTAATGCCCTCCGGCAGGAGCGGCGCTTTGTGGAGTTGCTGCGGAGCGTCGGTCTCGCGAACGGGTAGTGTCCTAAAGTTGTGTTGGTCGACGAGGAAACCCGGCGCGGCGTTTTTTGGAGTGCGGCGCGGTCTGTGCGTACGCGCCGCTTTGGCTGCTTTGAATCGCCACCAAGAGCCAAAGCGGCGCGTACGCACAGACCGCGCCGCACTCCAAATATGTTCGTCACTCGGCCTGACGTCGTCGTCATTCGTCTGTGAATACCAATACAACTTTAGGGCACCACCCATTTTCTCGAAGCCGATGTCCGACAAGGCTGCCCGCCTGTCGGGGCGAGTATTCAGCCGTAGCGTCTTGAGAGGAAGTCTATCGACAAGCTGGCAGCTTGTCGGACATGCGTCCTTGATGGAACCGACAGCCTGCCGGTATCATGCCGCCTCGCTACCAAATCAAACTCAATACTCGATAATCAATGGAGGCATGTTCATGAAAGGCAAATTAGCACTGGTTGTTTTACTCATCACCATCGCGGCGGTCAACGCTCTGGCGGCCGATCCTAAACTCGACGGCGCTTACAAATTCGTCGGCCTGTCGTTTCAAGGCGGCGGGCAAACTGAAGCCGATGCCAAGGGGATGATCGTCGTCCACGGCAAATACATGGCCTTCGTACGTGCGGGCGTCGGGCGCGCGACCTGGGACCAGAAAGAGCCCGAGAGCGACCGTACAAAGAAGATCATCGCCGCCTATCAAGGACTCGCGGCAACCTGCGGAACATTCGAGATTCAGGGAAACATCATCAGCCTTCAACAGCTCGCGCAGTCGAGCCCGGCGTCGATGGGGACGACGACCAAGTGGGAGTACAAACTCGAAGGCAACAAACTCAAGATCAAGCCCGTCGCGAATCCAGGCGTTGAATTCACCTTCGAACGGCTGCCGTGAGCGGGTGTACGCGAATCTCGACATTCGCTTGAGGCTCATCGCCTGTAGGGCACACGGCCTGTAGGAATGACAGGTTGACAAGGTGGGCTTGCGCCGTTCGTAGTTCGGCCTTCAGGCGGAAGTTTGTATCTGCATTTACGCTGAATTACGAACTTCCGCCTGAAGGCCGAACTACGAACAGTTCACAGTCATTCCACACAGGCATTCAATCCTATTCACGCGCTGGTTTCCGAAGGTTGAACTCAAACTCTGAACTCTGAACTCTGAACCCTGGAGGACCGTTGTGAGAACCACCCGAATTCTAATTGTCATCTCTTTAGTAGCCGCTCTCTCACCCGCCCCGTTATCCGTATTCGCCAAACAAGAGAAACGCGCTAGCGCGCAAGACCAGGCGAAGACGCCCCTGGTAAAGAGCGCGCAAGAGACTCCTTCAAAGCCTCAGGAAGAAGCAAAGCCCAAAGAAGAACCAAAGAAAGACGAGCCGCGAAGACCTGCCGATCCGATGTCCGCCCCGACATTCGCCGGGCTGAAGCTTCGCTCGATCGGCCCCGCTTTCACTGAAGGTCGTGTGGTCAGCATCGCGGTCGATCCAACCGATCACAGCCGATACTTTGCCGGCGTGGCTTCGGGCGGTGTGTGGAAGACTACCAATGCTGGAGTGACCTGGGCGCCTGTGTTTGATAGCGAAGCCTCGTACTCAATCGGAACGATTACCATTGATCCGAAAAACCCTTTTACGGTTTGGGTCGGAACAGGCGAGAACAACAGTCAGCGGAGCGTGTCATATGGCGACGGCGTTTATCGCTCGGACGATGGAGGCAAGACCTGGAAGAACGTCGGGCTGAAAGCTTCCGAGCACATCGGCCGCATCGTCATCGATCCCCGAACTTCGGATTCAGTCTACGTCGCAGCTCAAGGCCCGTTGTGGGGACCGGGCGGCGATCGCGGGTTGTTCAAGACAACGGATGGCGGCAAGTCGTGGAAGAACATCCTCTCGGTCAGTGAACACACCGGCGTGACCGACGTCGCTATTGATCCGAACAACCCGGACACTTTGTACGCCGCGTCTTATCAGCGCCGCAGGCACGTTTGGACGCTGATCGACGGCGGGCCGGAAAGCGCTCTCTACAAATCAACCGACGCCGGCGCTACTTGGAACAAGTTGAGAGCCGGGCTTCCGAACGTCGATATGGGCCGCATAGGGCTGGCTGTATCGCCGGTCGATACCAATGTTATTTACGCCACGATCGAAGCAGGTGAAGGACGGGGCGGCATCTTTCGATCGACAGACCGCGGCGGAAGCTGGGAGAGACGAAATCCTTACGACACGACCGCGATGTACTACGCTCAGATCTTCGCCGATCCAAAGGTGCTCGATCGAATTTACGTGATGAACGTTTTCGTTATGGTCTCCGACGACGGCGGACGAACGCTGCGCAGGCTCGGAGAAAAATCAAAGCATGTTGACAATCACGTGATCTGGATTGATCCGGAAAACAACAAGCACTATCTGGTCGGGTGCGATGGCGGGATCTACGAGAGTTTCGACCAGGGAACCAATTGGAGATACGGCGCTAACATTCCGATCGGGCAGTTTTATGATGTGACTGTCGACAACGCAACGCCGTTCTACAATGTGTACGGCGGCATGCAGGACAACTTCAACGTTGGAGGGCCGTCTCGCACACGCAGCCAGAGTGGTATCACAAACTCCGATTGGTTTGTCACGCAAGGCGGCGACGGCTTCCGCGCTCAAGTCGACCCCGAGGACCCGAACACGATCTACGCCGAGCTTCAGTACGGCGCGCTTGTGCGCTTTAACAAGCTCACCGGCGAGCGGATGGGAATCCAGCCTTCCGAACGGCCGGGTGAGCAACCGCTCAGGTTCAACTGGGATTCACCGCTGATCATCAGTCCGCATTCGCACACGCGGCTTTACTTCGCGGCGGACCGGCTCTTTCGCAGCGACGATCGCGGCGACAGTTGGAATGTCATCAGCACCGAGCTTTCACGGGGGCTCGATCGAAACAAGCTGCCGGTCATGGGAAAAATCTGGGGGGCCGATGCGGTAGCCAAGCACGCTTCGACTGATCCGTTTGGCAACGCATCAGCCCTTGCAGAGTCACCGAAGAAAGAAGGGTTGATCTACGTGGGCACCGACGACGGGTTGATCCAGGTTACTGAAGACGCGGGAAAGAACTGGCGCAAGATCGACAGCTTTCCCGGCGTGCCTGATATGACCTACGTGAGCCGCGTGCTTGCTTCGCAGCACGATGCAAACACGGTGTACGCGGCGTTCGAGAATCATAAGCGCAGCGACTTTGCGCCTTACTTGCTGAAGAGCACCGATCGAGGGAAATCGTGGGCTTCCATCAAGAGCAACCTGCCCCCGAACGGGCCCGTGCTGGCGATTGCGGAGGATCACGTCAACGCCGATCTGCTTTTCGCGGGCACCGAGTTCGGATTGTTCTTCACCATCGATGGCGGGAAGAAATGGATTCAGCTCAAAGGCGGACTGCCTACGATTTCAGTTCGAGACCTCGCGATTCAAAAGCGCGAGAACGACCTGGTAGTCGCCACCTTCGGCCGCAGTCTTTACGTATTGGACAACTATGCGGCGCTTCGATCTCTCAAGCCTGAGACGCTGACGCAAGAAGCAGTGCTCTTCCCGGTTAAGGACTCGATGATGTACATCCAGTCTCAGCCGTTGGGCGGGCGCGGAAAGTCATTTCAAGGCGAGTCGTTCTTCACCGCTGACAATCCACCCTTCGGCGCCACGTTTACTTACTATCTCAAGGACGCGGCAAAGACGCGAAAACAAAAACGCCAGGAGTCAGAGAAAGAGGCCGAAAGAAAGGGGACTGCGCTTCCCTACCCTGCGCTTGCCGACTTGAGCGCGGAGGAAGAAGAAGAAGCGCCGTCGGTCACGCTCACGATTACTGATGCGGCCGGGAGAGTGGTGCGGAGACTGAACGCTCCGATGGCGCCCGGAATGAATCGCGTGAGTTGGGACCTCCGCTATCCTGCTCCGACGCTTGCGCCGCCGCGCCCCGCCGACGGTGAAGAGGATCCGTTCGCCGAACCGCCGGGCGGGCCGATGGTCATGCCGGGCAAGTATTCGGTCACGCTTGCAAGGCGAGTGAACGGCGTGACAACGCAGCTTGCGGGCGCGCAGGAGTTCAACGTTTTTGTTGAAGGGCAGGCCTCAATGCCCGCAGCCGATCGCGCCGCCTTGGCTGAATTCCAACAAAAAGTAGCGCGCTTGCAGCGGGCAGTTAGCGGAGCTTTAGAGACTGCCAATCAGTTGAAGGTTCGCATCGGACAGATAAAGCGGGCGCTTCACGAAACTCCCGCGGCCGAAGCCAGGCTGACGGACGATGCGGTTTCGATCGACAAACGAACCAACGACATCCTCCGGGCCTTACGTGGCGACAACGCGCTTCGCCAGCGCCAGGAAACACTGCCGCCTTCGATAATCGAGAGAGTGGGAACGATTGTTGGGGATCAACGGATGTCAACCGCGGCTCCCACTCAAACGCAGAAGGATCACTACGCCGCCGCTTCGCAGGAATTCGAGCGAGTGCTCACGCAGTTGCGAGGACTAATCGAAGGTGATCTGACGAGGCTCGAGAAGGCGATGGAGGCGGCGGGCGCTCCCTGGACTCCGGGACGAATACCGGAATGGAAGGACAATTGAACGTGCAAGTCTGAAGTCATCGGTGACTTGGGAGGATTATTGAGATTGCCGGGTATGCAAAACCGGAGATCGCGTTTCGTGCCGGAATAGATCAAGGAATTGGATCTAAGTCTGGAACAATGTAACAAAAGGTCTTTGAGGTAAGCGGCCTGAGCCGTGAAGGTTTGAAACATAGGCAGAGTAATCGGTGCAGCCGGTAGATATCTGCACGCGCCAATAAACACCGCTGCAGCGGCTACTACAAGAATCGCGGATGGGACGCAACGTCACCCAAAACGCTTCTTAGCTGTCTGATTTGATAGTTCAGTGCGCCTTCCTCGACATTCACGTCAGTTCCCCAAACCGAATCCATCAGTTCGTCGCGCGTTATCAAACGAGCTTGGTTTTCGACAAGCATCAACAGAACTTCATAGGTCTTTGGCTGCAATGGCATGCGTACGCCGTCTCGCAGGAGGCTGCGATTTGCAGTATCCAAAGTGAATGACCAAACCTATGAGAGCGCGCAGTTTGCAAGACGATGAACCGGGAACGCGGGGTTTCTTATTGATTGCTAACGAATTCCTAACAACTTTCTAAAGCATTTTCTAGTTCGGACTATATAATCGCTTCGCCCGGCTGAGGCTGCTTCGTACAGCGTCGCGCAGCATCTGAGAATGTAATCACAAGATACGGTCCAATTGTAAAGGCAACGAAAACCACAGAAATTCGAGCATTTCAATGAAGCGCTTCTCCAACTGAAAACGCGGCCAGGGATTGCGCTGTAATACTCACACGGAATCCGTCACTAAGTATTAGGCGCCCCAAAGTCCTTCGTCGATCGGTTCAAGCTGATGCCGAAGCCATCACGATTCTCCGGAGACTTGAAGTCCGGCATTCCCCAAGTAGCCCGGCGTCTCAGAAAAAGAATGAACGAACTGGGCTTGAATCAGACCGAGCTGGCTGCGAGGTGCGATCGCGTAGCTCAAGACATGTTTCCAGACGGCGAGCAGCCGCAAATTAGCCGAGAACGCATCGCCAGAATTCTAATGCACTGCAAGGCATGTCCAGGCAAGTCAGCAGCACGAGTGATCAGTCATCAAGAAGCTCGCGTACTTTCCGTCGTGTTGCAAGTCTCTCCCGAGTGGCTCTTTGGGCAAGAGGAGGCACGCGATCTAGTACTGTGGGACCCGTTAGTGGATCCAAAACGCGCTAAGCATATTCTTCACCTGATAACCGAACACGAGGACAAGGCGAGCGAGATTCTCGTCTGGGCAGAGTCCTTGATGTGTTCGCTTCAGACACCGGATTTCATGCACGAGCATCACGAAGCGATATTTACGACACCGGATGTCCTGGGCGCACACGACGAGAAGCGAAAGCTCGTGCAGATGTACGACAACCTCGGAAACGATCAGAGAAAGCGGCTATTAGATCCGAAACCAAAACACCGGAAGCTCGTTCAGTTCATCTTCGAATCGGACCTCGAAAAACTCGCCCGCGGGAAAGCGAAGTACGCGGGCATGCGAACACAAGTGAGAAAGGCGTGTCTGGAGAATCTGGATAGAATAGTTTCCGAACCATCACTTGGTGTCGAGCTACGAACCATTAACGACGAAGATGCTGCGCGAGTGAGCGGGGTCTTTCGTGACTATGACTGGGTTGGCGTCTTTGATTCGAGTCTTGTCCTCTGGAGGTATCACTCGGGGAGAAGCGCGTGGTCTGAAACCCCAGCGCATGCGAATAAATGGCGCAGGACGTTAAGTGATTTGCGGGTCGTCTCCTCGCCGGAGAGAGATATCTTGAGATTTATCCGGATGATTACCTGACCATCTGATTAGAGTGTGGTTGAAATCGCACACTCGCAATAGTGATCTTAGCTATACTATCGCGCACTAGTGAGCGGGCGTACGAGCACGCGCCGCACTCGGGTTTCTACAAGCAGTCTGAGGGCGGAGAAACGTCTCCGCAAGAATTCGATGTTAATTCAACAAAGGAGAAATGAACAGATGAACAAAGTAAAGTCAGTATTCGGTGCGAATCGCTTATTGAGCGCAAGTGTGTTGATAGCTTTGGTTGCTCTTGCTATTTGGCATATAAACACTAAGGCAACGTCTGCTCAATCAGGCGGTGGCTTTGAAGGAGCCATATTCACGGTTACCCCAACCGTGCTGACGACGACCAGCGGTACAGCCGCGACCGCGACCTTTAGCGTTGTCGGCTTGCCGCCGGGTGCGTTCTCGGTCGAGGGCACGATTACCTGCACGAACGAACGTGGAAAGGATTTGGGCACCTGCAGCAGCGGAAACTTCTACAGAACCGGTATCAAATTCGCCAGCGGCGCCGCCGTCGTGCAGGACGTGTACGTTGTACAGGAATTCAATGGCGCAATTATGGCTGAAGGAGTGCTGAATCCAGACATTACAGGTGCCATCGAGCACGCCAACTTGACCGCCGCGGTCGGAGGCGTTGGCACCTTCAGAGGAGCCATCGGCGAAATGCAAATCACTAACAATGTGAACGGCGTTGGCACTACCAATGCCACCGGCACGTTTACCGCGAGACTGCTAGAGGCACCAAGGCGTACAGGAGACGATAGAGTACGATAGAACCCCTAATGGACGGGCCCCTGCAGACCAACCTTCGGACTACAGGGGCTCCCTGTTTTTAGGAAGCTGTTCATTGATCGGTTTCACACGCCTATCGCGACTGCGGCTTGCCGCTGCAGCAGACTGGCAGCGCCTCATGCTGAAAACTCTTTGCAAAGGCGTGCCAATTTAAGTCGTTTTAGTGTAAGTGCAAACACACCTCAGCTTGAAACATCCCCTTCTTTTGGCGCTCCCAACGCGATTTCTTGAATCACACCGCCGGCGAAGAATCTATCACTGAAATTATTTTGGAATAACTGCTGAATTCTTACTAGTTCTTACGTCATGACCATGTGGGAAGGACACAAGCTTATAAACGATCATTTTTTATGACCAGGGTCGAGGTCTGGATTGATACGCGGCGGTCCCTTCCGCTCAAGCAACGAACCGCCGATTTGGCTGGCTGCCTTCCGGCCGGCCGCAAGCCCTGAACGTTGGAGAATCATCCCCTCTCTTCGTTCACGGGTTGAGCCTCAACCCCTGCCTGAAACGGCTTTCGCCAGAGAGTCGAAGAGGCTCACTCCGAGGGTACGAGAGGTTGTTTGACTCTCGTACCCTCCCCACAAATCGACAATCCAATATCGCCTCGCGCTACGTAGTTACCAGCGGCCCGAACCAACACAGGTTTCGTCTGGTCATTCGTTCCGTTCGGAGTATTATCGAGCAGGCAGATGATTGAAACTGCCAAACCTAACCGTGAATTGAAGGAGGATACCGTGAGAAAGAGTCATGTATTGAGCTTTTGTATCGCCGTTGCTGTTTTACTTTCGTGTGTTGGACCGTCCACGACTGCCGTCGCACAGGGCGGAAAGTCGCTTTACAAACGCCTTGGCGGATACGACGCGCTTGCAGCCGTAACCGACGATTTCATAACCCGTCTGGCGACAGACAAGACCCTTGGCCGATTCTTCGTCGGCGCAAGCGACAATTCCAAGATGAGGATTCGGCAGTTGGTGCTGGATCAACTGTGCGCGGCAACCGGTGGGCCTTGCGTGTATATCGGGCGCGACATGAAGACGGCGCACAAAGGGCTGGGCATCACCGAAGAGGATTGGAACATTTCGGTCAAGCACCTGCTGGCGACGCTGACGAAGTTCAAGGTGCCCGAGAAAGAGCAGAAAGAAGTAGCGGCGGCGCTGACGGGTTTGAAAGCAGACATCGTAGAAAAGCCTTAAGCCGCAAGCCAACGATTAAACTTCTTAGGGTGCGAGGGGATTGTTGTTGGGAGTCTCTTCGCGCCCTCTTCTCGGAGCGTGCAGGACTTAATCGCAAAGACCCAAAGTCGCAAAGCTTTCTTTTCTGTGCTTGCGTCCTTGCGTCTCTGCGACCTTGCGTTGAGCCGACCGAGATGTTTCTTCAACTTCTCGCGGCGTTCTGGCGGCGCCGTTCACAAGGCCGCTTGGCGATTCCGAGCGAGCGAATTAGTTGTGATACTTATTCGTAATCGGCATGCGGCGGTCGCGGCCGAACGCGCGAGGCGTAATCTTAATGCCCGGCGCTGACTGACGCCGCTTGTATTCGGCGGCGTCCACACGATCCACAACCCATCGAACCGTCTCTATAGGATAGCCCGATGCCGCGATCGTCTCGGCGCTCATGTCCTTTTCGACGTAAGCCTCCAGGATCTCGTCCAGCACTTCGTAAGGCGGCAGCGTGTCCTGATCCGTTTGATTCGGGCGCAATTCCGCCGAAGGCGGTCGAGTGATTGTGTATGCGGGTATCAGCTCTTCACGCCTGTTGATCAACCGGGCGAGTTCGTACACCACCGTCTTTGGAACGTCTTTCAAGACCGCGAAACCGCCCGCCATGTCACCGTAGAGCGTCGAATAGCCCACGCTCATCTCGCTCTTGTTGCCGGTCGACAACACCAGGCCGTGAAACTTATTCGAGAGCGCCATCAGGATATTGCCTCGAACCCGCGCCTGTATGTTTTCTTCGGTGGCGTCCGCGGGAAGTCCATTGAAGGAGGGCGCCATCATTTGCAGATATTCTCCAAACGTCTCTTCGATATCGATGACTTGATAGTGGATCCCAAGATTCTCAGCAAGCTTCCTCGCATCGCGTTCCGACTCCGCCGACGAGTAACGCGTGGGCATGTAAACTGCGTTCACTCCATCAGCCCCAATCGCATCCGAGGCGATCACCGCGGTGAGCGCTGAATCGATCCCGCCGGACAGCCCTAGATAGATTTTGTCGAAGCCGTTCTTTCGAACGTAGTCGCGAGTACCGGTCACCAACGCGGCGTAAATCTCTTCCGTGTCTTCCTGCCGATGATTGACGCGAGCAGCGAGCGCCGGTTTCCGCGAACCCGAACTCTGGCCATTCTCGATCGCGATAAAGTAGAGCGAATCGTCCGCTCGGACTTTCAGCTTTTCACGCCGGCGACGCGGGTCGTGCAAACGCTCGGAAAAGACTTTTTCGATGTTGATATCGGCCAGTATCAGGTCTTCGGCAAAGGCCCGCCCTCGCGCGATGATGCGTCCATCTTCATCGATGATCAGGCTGTTGCCGTCAAAAACCAGCTCATCCTGCCCGCCGAATTGATTGCAGTATGCAAGCGCGATGGCATTGTCTTCCGCGCGGGTGCACAGCATGCGTTCGCGATCGATAGTCTTGCGTGCCTGATAAGGCGAAGAGGAGATGTTTATGATCAAATGCGCATCGCCAACCAGAGCCTGCAGCTTTGTCGGGCCGCCGGGGTACCAGATGTCTTCGCAGATGTTCAGCCCTATTCGGGCGTCGCCCAGCGTAAACACCGGGCAGCGAGTTCCTCGCTGAAAGTACCGTTCTTCGTCGAACACGCCGTAGTTGGGCAAAAAGGTCTTGTGATAGGAATCCAGAAGTTCGCCCCCGGCTATCAACGCCGCGGCGTTGTAGATATCCGAGCCGTCGGTATCAACAAAGCCGACGATGACTATCAGATCTTTGGAAGCCGCGATTATTCGATCGAGTATCGCGAGATTATCGCGGACGAAGTGAGGCTTGAGCAGCAGGTCTTCAGGCGGATAACCCGTGAGCGCCAGCTCAGGAAAGGCGACTATGTCGGCTCCGGTGTCGCGCGCCCGGCCGATGTAGTCGATGATCAGGTCGGCATTGCCCGCGAGGTCGCCAACCGTGGGATTGATCTGCCCGAGTGCTACGCGAATGGTATTCATGAAGAGTCCGTAGTCCGTGGTCAGTAGTCCGTAGCTCGTGTGATGGTGGGTCCCACTACGGACTACGGACTACTGACTTCGACGGTATCAACTATGCCGACCACCGCGGCGTCAATTGGACACTCTTTGCAGCCGAAGGCCATCCGCGCGGAACTTCCCTGAACGATCAGGACGACTTCGTGAACGCCGGCTCCTACGGTATCTACGGCAATGACGTGACCCTTCTCATCCTCGCCGTCAACACCAACGAGCCGCGCGACCAGCAGCTTGCGTCCGTGAAGACGATCGTCTTTCCGCGTAGCAACGACAGTTCCAACTATTCGAGCAAGAATCATGGTTTCCCTGATGCGTGATGAGTGAACCGTGAACCGTGAACCGTGAAAAGTGATGCGTGATCCGTGATGCGTGAAACGTGAAACGTGATCCGGGTCACGGATCACGTTTCACGGATCACGTTTCACGCATCACGGTTCACGCATCAATCCTCACTTGTCGCGCGACTCGGGGGTCACCGGCATGTTCTCGTCTACCGCGGTGTGCGGGCGCGGTATCACGTGAACGCTCACCAGCTCGCCGACTCGACGCGCCGCAGCGGCGCCCGCGTCGGTCGCGGCTTTTACGGCAGCGACGTCGCCTCGCACAATCGCGGTCACAAGGCCGGCTCCGATCTTCTCGTAGCCGATCAGCGTCACGTTAGCCGCTTTGACCATCGCGTCCGCCGCTTCGATCATTGCTACCAGTCCCTTCGTCTCGATCATTCCAAGCGCTTCCATAGAGTCTCCTCATTAGTCATTTGGTCATTAGTCATTGGTCATTAGTCACTGGTCATTGGTCATTGGTCATTGGTCATTGGTCATATGTGCTCGGTTGATACTAATGACCAAGGACCAATGACTAATGACTAATGACCAATGACTAATTCTTTACTTCGCGCGCGACCAATCGTGCCGCTTCAGTTATCAAAGTGGTCAACTCTCGTCGCGTGAGTGTCACCGTATCATCCCCATTCGAGCCGTAAGAGCGAGTCGCGCTTCCCACTGCGCACGTCGAAGAGTGACCTTGCGAAAACCCACAAGCCTGACAGCCTCGCGACTGCGATGACATATACCCGGCTCGCTCCCGCACGTCCAGCAGTTTCTCGATCGCCTCCTGCGGCAGCTCGTGCGGCCGTCCTACTAATCGCGCCACCAGCGTTATCTTGGCAAAGTGCTCGAGCGTTTCCATCCGCGCGAATGCCGTCTCGAGCTCCGGCCCGTAAGCGACGGCTCCGTGATTCGCCAGCAGCAGCGCATCGTGATGCGGTATGAACGGCGCCAGCGATTGAGGCAACTCTTCAGTCGACGGCGTGCCGTAGCCGGTCAGCGGCACGCATCCTAACGTCAGAATCACCTCGGACAACAGCGGCTTGTCGAGAGGTACATTCGCCACCGCGAACCCGGTTCCAAACGGCGGATGCGCATGAACAATCGCATGAACATCAGGACGCAACTGATAAATCATCCTGTGCATCGAGAACTCGGACGATGGATTGCGCTCGTCGCGGCGAAGCTTGCTGCCGTTGATATCGACGAGGACGAGCATGTCTTCACTCATCCTCCCTTTGCACACCATCGTCGGCGTGGTAAGAATCGTGCCGTCCGCAAGCCTCGCGCTGACGTTTCCGTCGGACGCCGCAACGAAGCCGCTTTCATAAATGCGGCGTCCTATTTCAACGATCAGTTGCCTAAGTTCGCGTTCAGTTTGCATTCTTTGTGTCCGACAAACTTCAGTTTGTCGTGGGCCGTGAGAACTGGAATCATCGACAAACTGAAGTTTGTCGAACACTTCCCGATGAAATTGTACCAATCCCGATTAGCGCCTCAAAGTGTCACGTGCGACCAGATGCTCTGTCAAGCGCGCCCACCTTCCTCAGCGTCCTCTGCGTCCTCTGCGGTTACTCTTTATCAATGTCGGGACTCAACCGCAGAGGACGCCGGGGACGCTGAGGTGCTTATGCGAATTTGAGCGAGCCCAACCCATGACCACACGAACGAAGCTTGCGTCACTACTGTCCCAACGTTGACGCGATCGATACGCGTAGGTCGTTGACTGTGATTATGTTAAGTCCACTGAGAGTCATAATCGATTTGAATTATGTTCGGCCTGAAGGCCAACCTTCCGCAGCTTTGGGGGCGGAGG